>JALZGI010000626.1 GCA_030861105.1 Thermoproteota archaeon | reverse complement strand
GTTCCAACTTTAGAAAAACAAGACCAATTATGGCAAGGAAGAACATATATTTACAGAAAAGAACAAGGAGGATTATCATTACGATGTTGGATAAGAAACTGGAAGCAGACATTATCAGGATTTAGTGAACTCTTTGTTACAGTTTATTTCTCAGCCGGACCTAAATTATATATTACATAAGTCTTTTTAGGGCATACACTATTGCCTATTGGTGGAATATAAAAAATCTTGTGGAATGATAGCTGACACGGCATGTTATCAAAAAGGCAACTTCATCTCTCAGTTTGCATATTGATTATAGTTTTTTCTTCTACTTTTTCCCTTTTTACTAAATAAACCAATAACCCTACGATGAATACTTCTATTACTACTGTCAATATGCCATTAACTTCTATCTCATTTACAGGTATTGCTTCAGGTGAAAACGGTGGCACAAATAACCTCACGTATATAAAAATGGCTACAAGCAGGAGATTACCTATAATTCCTATACTGTAAAATGATCTTACTACTGATCTTTTGAATAATGTTTCTAAACTATTAGCAAATACAACAAACGCTACTCCATACATTAGCTGTGAAACTCCCATTAGTATAAAGCCTAATCCCCAGACATATGATTCTTCCATGTGTTCCTTCACTAACAAAATATGAATTATACCAGCAGTTATTGTCAATGCTGCTATAGAAATAAAGATATTTTTACTCGTCATTATATTTGAATTTCTTTTGTTGATTAACGGCAGGATTAGTAGACCTAAACTAACTCCTATTGCAAATATTCCTATATCTTCTGTAATACGAGAAATGGGATTTACAGCTTCCACTTTTCCTCCATCACTCTTGTTCATTCCTATTTCACTATGTGCTCCTGCTTGAGCAAAAGCAATCAATGGAATAGAGGAGAGAATAACTGCGACTATCACTATGCCAACTGCCGTTCGTATCATAAATTCTATCAGCAGGATTTTCATATTATACTTTGATTAACTTTGTAAATTAACAAGGTTAATCTTTGGCTCAATGACGAAACTGGTAGAATACAATGAGTTGAACCAGACTGCGTTAGTTAGCTATTGTGGATTGAATTTAAAGAAGCACAAGACAATTATCGATGATCTAGAATCAAATGAACTTATTAGTAGAAGTGAAATACACAATAGAAAAAGGACAATTGTAGTATATAGGCCTACCCAAAAGGGAATAGACTTTTTCTCAAGTATATTGCAACCATATGAGAATATGTTCCCAAGGAAAAGAGTCATAAGGGAAATATCCGATACTGACAAAGATGAAGACGAATCAAAAGTACACTATTAAATGTGAGTAGATTTCAACCAAGGCAATACAGCTGATGCACACCCGAGGATCCTAGTGTCCTCACCATTGATTCCTTTGTTGTTACTTTAATAAAAAGTGCATATTGTTATCCAGAGATAAAATAAATCAAAAAAAATGCTATGCATTAATGATATATAATGAAAAATAAAATTTAGAAACCTTCTTGAAGATCTCTAGAAGCATCTTGTAATTTGATCTTTGCCTTATTGAATTTTTCAGAACTTGGCTTTCCTTCATGATGCTCCTTAACAGTCAAATCTTTGGCTTCTAAATTCTGTTTTATATTTTTCATATTCCTTCCTTTACTTTTCATATAAGTCATCTTTGAATTCTAGAGATTAAGCATTGCTAAACCTTGTTAATTTACACAGTTAATCAAAGTATATACTTTAATTCCAAATAGAATATTAGATATATGCAAGCCAATAGCCCTAAAACTCCGAAGTCAAGACCTAATTTTAAAAGAGGATATTCTATTTCTATTATGTTGGCTTTGATACTAACCTCAGTCCTACTATCTGCTGGGTTTAACTCTAAAGTAGTAGGTAGGCAAGCATTTAGTCAAAGTTCTAGCTCATCAACCTCTCCTGATTATAATGACAATATTTGGTATCTTGGAAAGGGAGTTAAGGCAAATTCGTACTATACATACAAAATCCAAGATCATGATACCAATGAGGGCCAACCTTTTACTATGACTTTATACTTTAAGGATTTTAACAAGGGGGAAAACTATTGGATAGTTCCTGTGTATGTTGTTGATGACCAGGGCAAAGTAATTAATGGCACATTTCATCTAAGCGCACTAGATTTAAGCGTATTAGGAACTTCAAATATTCCTTCTGAAATGAAGCCTTATAGGAGTGCTTATACTGGTTCGCTTCAATGGCTGGCATCTTTTGTTCCAAAACCAGGACAATCTTTAGCAGCCTCCTACTGGGGTAAAATAGCTTCGATTGGAGGTTCTGCAATAGGACCCTCGGGTTCTGCCAAAATAAAACTTCCTGCAGGAACCTACGACACGACTTTATTAAGTTATCATAAAGGCGTTGATAATCGTATTTGGATAAACAAAGATCTTCCCTATCCTGTTAAGGCTGAAACTTATGCAGATGTAACTACTGGTAAACCGCCAATACAGTATGCATTTAATCTTCAAGCAACGGGTCAAGGTCAGCCCCCTATACCAATAAGCCACATACAGGCCCCAAAATCGCCCCTAACTCTACAAACAGGACGCGGTACATACTACATTCAACTGCTTTGGGAACCCAAAACATTACAGTTAGGAAAGGATACAAAATTTGGTATTATTTTTATGGATAGCTCAAAGACTATAATCAAAGATGTTATCTATAGCTTCAAAGTTACAGATCCTAATGGTAGTATAATCAAAGACTTGAGAGATCAGAAAGCACTAGATGGAACCAGTACTCAAACGCTAAGATTTACTAAACTTGGTCCAGTCAATATTATCGTGGGAGTAGATGCTGCGGCAGGCCAGACAACAGGAGATTTTGTAGAAAATGTAGAATTCCATTTGCCTGTCCAGGGTTCTTCAATTACCTCTGCAAGTCTATAGATTTGCTTATAAACAATCACTTGTCAATCAATTTCGGAAATGTTAAGAGGATAGAGGCAAGAGATAATTATTCTTCTTACTTTAATTGTGATCGGTTTAGTTCTATTACCTATTGTGCAATCATATGATACTAATAGTATTAAAGATATGATTAACAAAGTTATGCTGTACCGCGGTCTTAAGATAATAAACCGCAGGAAGACCCGCAATGATAGAAGTGTCTGGCTCAACTTCAACTATCATCAGCGAGTCCAGGCCAACCTGCGGCATAAGAAATGCACTTTGGCGATGTTAATAAATTCAGGAAGTTGTATTAAAAACATGATTAACAAAGTTATCTGATATTAATAAGCAACCAAAGAAGACCATAATTTTTGTTGATAAGAGGAATTGTCAAAGCTTGTAAATAGCATTCCTTTGCTGACTCTAGCTACCCTATTGTATTGAGCTTGGATTCTTACGGACATCTTTTAGCGCTAGCTCAAATGAGTGACCAAAGCTTTAAAACATATAATAACCCTACATTTGGGATAAGAGTTCAGTATCCACCTGATTGGGTAAATTGGATCTTTCCTTTCCAGGGAATGATCCTGCAGATATTGATTTCTATCCTCTTGAAGATGTATCACAAGCTATAGCAGTGAAAGTACAAGTCAAAACATTGCCATTACAAAATATGATGTTAGACGACTACACTAGTGCACAGATTAATTATACAGAAGAACAGCTCTTAGAATCAAATACGACTACTCTTGCAGGTCTTCCTGCTTACAAGACGGTATTTACTAATCTTGGTCTAAAGACAATGCAGATTTTGACAATCAAGGACGACAGGGTATATACTATCACATATGTAGCAGAGGAAGAAGACTTTCAAGATGACCTAGAGGTTGCAGAAAAGATGATCAAATCATTCCAAATAACTGAGTAGAAAGATCATTTCACGTCGATATCAAGACTGCTAAACTTTAATATGACTCACAAAGAGTTGAAAGAAAACTTACAATCATCTACAGATTCCTTTTGATAAATAATGGTCTAATAACTCTCTTCTATTCTCTTCATAATGTATAACAAGCTAATGGTAAGTAACTCTCAATAGTATTTTTTGAAATGCCTGTCTATCCCATCTTATAATAAACATTATTCCT
>JALZGI010000621.1 GCA_030861105.1 Thermoproteota archaeon | reverse complement strand
CCCCAATCGGCTTTATTTTCACGATCTAGGAGCAGCAAATGAAAATATGTTTCTTGAAGCATTTAATCAAGGGCTCATTATGCATGAAATGGGGGGCTTTGACGTACAAAAAGCCAGAGAAATCTTTGAGATACCTGAAGATTATGAAGTAGGTATTATGATTGCAATAGGATATCAAGCCACATATCATGTGCTACCTCTCAGACTAAAGGAAAAAGTCTTTACACCAAGAATAAGAAAACCATTATCTGAGATCGCGTTTGTAGAAAAATTGGGTAATGGAATAGTACAATACTAATTTTTCATTTACTTTCTCAACATTCTCACAGAATCTTGCAAAAACATGATTACCGCGCCGTGCATCTTGAGCGGGGTGGCCATAACATAAATTAAGAGAAGACATAGCTGAGATTGCTTGCTGGTTACTTGAACGTTAATCTGAAGGGTTTTATTTTAAAACTGCATAACTAGCATGATATAACTCCTTTTCTTTGCTCTCGTTTAGAACAAAAACATTATCTGCGGTGGAAGAATATAGAGAACGTCTTTTATAATGGAGTATACAACAGTATTATTAATGCTGAATGACAACATTAGCAATAATACAGATCCCACTCCTCTGGTAGCCAAGGGTATAGAAAAGGACATTGATACAGCGAAAACTCATTTAACCAACCACGTTACAAGAGAAGAAGAAGTCCTAACACTCGATAAGAGTTGTGAATATTGTCAGATTTATTTAAGAGAATGAATAGAATCCATGCCTAGATTGTTGTCAATTTAAGACAAAAAATGAATGAAGGACATTGATCTCTAGTTTTGCCCTTATCAGACGCGGGGCCTAAATTTCCAAGATTAAAAGCAAAGTGAAGGAATTGTTGTTGTTGTGTTAATCAGAACCATCAGAGTGTTGCTAAACCAATCATGGATTGTAAGTTATTTCGGCCAGACTGTCTGCAACGCTATTTATTTTTGAACATTCATACTAATTGACTGATTCTGACGCTAATAGCTGAAGGGCATAGCGCCATTTATTTTAGTTGTAATACATTTTTATTGTTATGAATAAATACTTCAAATCGCCATTTTCCATAGAATGAATATATAGGTTAGAAGATACCTGAACAAACTGTCAAATATCAAGGCAACTATTTGAAGTACAAGAAGGGTATTCCAAGATGATAGAGTCTTAAAAGAAAATAGATAACTGGGCTTAACATATAATTATTGAAAATGGGAGAACTTCTTTTAGGCTGTTCAGGCTGGAATTACGGTGAAACTCCGGATAAAGGAGGCTGGGTCGGTATATTCTATCCTCACAAGGACACCAAAAGACTACGATTCTATTCACAATTTTTTAATACTGCAGAAATGGATTCTATTTTCTACGAGAAATTCTATTCGCATATGACTAAAGGTACATTTATTGGAATGGTTAAAGCTTGTTCAGAAAACTTCCAATTCTCAGTAAAGGTACCAGAAACAATTACACATAAAAAAAGATTAGATAATAAAAAAAGTGCTATTATTGAATTCGAAGGGTTTCTTGAAAAGATATCACCATTAAAGGATTCAAAGAAATTAGGAGCAATTCTCTTACAGCTACCTCCAAGCTTTACTGTCAGTGACTTTAAAAATATAGAAGGATTTCTTGACAAATTACCATCCGGTTACAATTATGCAGTTGAGTTTAGGCATCCATCATGGAAAACAGAAGGACCGTGGGATATGCTAAAACACTATAATATTGCAGCCGTTATGACGGATTCTCCTGCAAAAGAAAATCTGGAATTTCTATCTGAAGTAACTGTGACTAGTGCCGACCATTCATTTATTAGATTTCACGGAAGAAATACTAAAGGACATTATTGGTACAATTATCTTTACAATAAAGAGGAATTAAAACCATGGGTTGAAAAAGTTGAAGAAGTCAGAAAGCAAACAAAAGTTCTCAGAGCCTATTTTAATAACCATTATGGAGGGGCAGCTGTAATCAATGCCTTACAATTCAAAGAGATGCTAGGAAACAAACTATCAGACAATGAAAGAAATACAATCCAACATGCACAGGAATATTTGCCTAGCAGGCAAACAACCTTATAAGTTCAGTGAGAAATTTTAATATCAAACTACGTACTATAGATGCCTTAACGTCGTATGATAGTCCGTATAATGGCTGCCTTTTACTATAACTTTATTAATTAAGAAGAAGAGTATAATATTCCTGGAGGACTTTGGTGATAGATTCCACCGAATGATATTTTCTTACGTAATCTGAGCCTTCCTTGCCCAATCTTTGTCTTTCAGAGGTATCTTCAATTAATCTCTCTAAATCATATTTGAATGACTCTTGGGTTGTTCGATATATTGGAGGTTTATATTCTTCATATAATTTATCGGAAACATATGCGATAACTGGTTTGCCCAAAGCCATCCCCTCCAGTTCGAACTTTCCAAACCATCCGACATCAGGTAATATTTTACCTATAACTATATCACAGCTATTAATGGCTTGCAAGGTTTGGTCATAAGGAATTCGCAAAATCTCCATTACTTCACATTTCTTTGCATTAACTAGTTCTAGTAACGTGTTAGTGTAATAATCTGTTGCTGGAAAATTCTTATAGTAAGGATAATGTGCCAGTCGCACTTTTCTTTTTTCTCTCGTGTCATCTGTTCTTGGCAAAGAGGAGCACACCCTTTTTTCTATTTCGGCAATGTCCACAGGAGATGGCAGCCACCTCCCATGTGGGGAATATTCCAGTAAATCTGGAGTAGAGACCAAGCAAAAGTCATCGTCATACTTACCCCGTAGATCTCCGCCATGGTAATGCTTAAGATAAACCTTATGCTTGTTTCGTTTTTCCAAACTCCTTTTTAACGAACCATAGGGATAATGGTAATGCCAGACTTCATATTCTTTTATTTTTTTGAAAAAACTCCATCTCGCAAATGGAGACCTGTAGTTAATCATAATGCCTCCAAATTGCGAATGGATTACTTTATTAAATACAAAAACATCTACTTTATGTCCATATTTTCTCTGTTCTTTTGCAATAATAGAGGCTATTCCTGAGGTATTATTTATATGCGCTATTTTCATAATTAATTATTTTTCTCCAAAAATGCATCTGTATTTTAAATCTTTATAAACGGCATATTTGGTCGCAGCAGCTAATTATACATCTATCTATATGCTCGTTTACTAAGATAATCATACACCTGATTAGATACATCGGAATATATCTGGCTCCTAAAAGTGTCTCAATTATTAATTAATTTAAAAGTATTAGTTATGATATTGTGCATGTCATGTGCATGATATTAATAATAAGGGTGTACATATGATAGCTAGTATGGCTCGGAACTCTAACGGCAATGTAAATGAGAACCGTAATGAATTGGAAACAATGTCGAGTCAACAGACTCAAGTTATGAAACAATCCGTTGATAAATTAATACGCAGGAATATCTCATCAACCTACAGCTTTCAAAGGATGAAAATTGATACTCCAAGAGCACCGGAGCTAGGATGCGAAAAAATTGGGAGGGAAGGACGGATAATTAAAAGCAGGTCTATCATTACTCCTAAAACGTATGATACAAGAGGCGACAAGTAGTATGTTGGAGAAGAATCATCTACACATAGATGAAAATGATATGATATCTGATTGGTTAGTAAAAGCGATGAAATCTGTAACAAATGGGACAATTGAAATTAATACAGAAAATAAACCAGTTGCTCAGATAGATGTATCCGAGAATAAAGTAGCGATAAACCTTTTACAACCGGAATTCTTCCGGGCCCAAGATGATGAGACCGGACTTTTCGATAAACTGCAAACATCAAAAGAATTTGGTCGAAAACTAACCCATAGTGGATTAACGTTATCAATCCTTAGGAAAGGAAAGGGGGCTCTCACGGTGGGAAAGCAGGCCAAACCAAAATTATCAAAAATATTAACAAGAACTGATGATATACAAATAGATAGTATGAGGGAGGCTGCTGAACTCAAGCGTGACTTTAAGACAGATTAAAGATAGTAGAAACTAACATTAAATATTTGACCTTCTCACCATATTGAGAAGAAGGAATAGTGTATAATCCAACTCCAACAAATCTAGTCACAAACGAACAAGCCTATAGAAATTTCATAGAGGCATGTCGTAGTCCGTCAACTCGTTATCTATATAAAAAAATTCTTGACTATTTCATGTCATATCTTAGGATTCCACAAGGAGAATATAGCAAATTACTAGAAATGGATTCAAAGATAACATGTCATGGGCTACGCAAAGGTTTTGAAGTTAACGCATTCAAAGCAGGAATGCCGAACATATACATCCGCCGTCTACTTGGTCAGAAATCAGGACTAGAAGACTCTTATCTTAAGATCAGTGATGAGGAATTGCTGGAGGACGACTCAAAGCATGTGGGTTACGTTGGCATAACTGACCAAATCACCATAGAGGATACACACAGGTTAACTAGAGAAATTCAAACATTGCAAATAGAGAAAAGCAAGATGGAACAAGTTTTGGAGCGAATCAACAAGTTAGAGGACAAAATCCTTAACCAGTGATTGGAAGAGCTGATCGATTAAATCAATCTCTGTCCTGCAACATTAGATATAACCCACTGTTTTCCTCTTTTAACTTTGCCAGACTTATAGGAAGATAACCTCGCTTTGCACCATCAATTCCATCCTTTATTTTCTGTTTATAGTTAAAGTCTAATCGTCTTAGTTGGTTACACCGGTTTAACCAATCTCTTATAATATCAGTTACTTCTTCCTCAGGTAACTTCCTGATATTTAGTAGATAAGGTGACAGGATACGCCATATAGAGTATTTCCTATAATCCGAAAGTGGAGTCTGCAGTAATCTTTCTATCCAGCCTATCCGATTACTCTGATCTTCAGGAACTGATAGCTTTTGTTTTGATTTCTGCTCCCTTTTTAATTCAATGTATTTTTCATTTATGATATATCGTGAAAATCCTGCCAGCAAGTAATTAATGGCAGGTCTATGTCCATCCCACTTTTGTATTA
>JALZGI010000605.1 GCA_030861105.1 Thermoproteota archaeon | reverse complement strand
ACTAACGCACAACTTACCATTCCTGCTATTGGAAACGGACCATTTCCAGGTGTTCTTTTGATAACTGGCTCTGGTGCAGAAGATATGAATGAAACTGCAGGTTATATTCGTATCGATAATGCAACAGGATCAAAGATCTATCCATCTACTCCATTGTTTCAAATAGCTGAATATTTATCAGACCGTGGATTTGTTACACTTCGATATGATAAGAGAGGAGTAGGTACAAATCATACAATTTTGGATAGCAACGTATGGGGAAATCTGACAATTAATGATATAGAACAAGATGCAAACAAAGCTTTAGCAGTCTTAACGCAGCAGCCTGAAGTTGATAATAGCAAAATAACAGTATTGGGCCATAGTGAAGGTACAGTTATAGCCCCCAGAGTTGCAATCGATAATCCAAGTAAAGTAAAGAATATCGTGCTTATGGGAGCAGTAGCACAAAACGGGAGTGAAATGCTTGAATTTCAAGCAGTAAGCTTGCCACTTCTATATGCTAAAGAAGTATTAGATAAAAATCATAATGGATCACTCTCAGTACAAGAAGCATCTGAAGATGTAACTTTCCAAGCTTTAATTGGTGGTAATTTAAGCTTAATTCTTACACAGAATCTTCCCAATGGTACTAAACTCTTAAATCCAGAATACAATCCCAATAAAGATACATACATAGACATCGATACGGAACTCAGACCAGCTTTAATAGAGAAGGCAAAATCATTCTTCTCACCATCAGCATCAGCATCAACATCATCAGAATCATCTGGTAAATGTACCAATTTAGAAGGTTGTCCATTATATCAAAGCTCATTTCTTGCATTAGAACCAAATTTAAGTACTATTACCAACGTTCCTTCAAACACCAGCATTCTAATACTCAATGGAGAAAACGATACAAAAACTCCAGTTGAGCAGGCATTCTTGCTACAGCAAAAACTAACAGAGATAAATCATCCTGATCATATACTGATCACATATCCAGATCTTGGACACGAATTTTATCCTTCATCTCAATGGCTACCTAGCGCAGGACCAATACAACAGTATGTCTTGGCAGATCTTTATTCATGGCTTGAAGCTCATTCTAGGTTTACACATTCCATTACTTCTTCTTCTTCCTCATCCCACTCTTCTACAGATCAAGGCTAGCACAGGCTCAGTGGGATGCAATACATTAGTTTATGTAATCTATTTGTGCGGTGTAAAATGATTATCAAGGAGGTTATTCTAACTCATTTTTAATCTAAGATTAGTTCCTATAAAGTTTCAAGATCAACTTCTTTTTGTAAATATCAATACAAAAATAGGAGGTATAGTTGTAGCCAATGCTCATTTCATATTAGTCATTTTAGTTATATTGAATGTTTATTTGGTGATATGGTGGGATTAAGGGCAATACAAATGCACAGAATTTGGTAATTTTATACAATCTTCTTTAATGTTAATATTTATACTATCTGGCAATGTATTGTTTGGATTAGCAATATTAGTACCATTGAGTATAATATGTGCATTTTGGTCGCCTAAAATATTTTCAAGCTCCGCTATAGTTTCGGTATTGTTAGCAAAAGGATTTTGTGTTGTTGGTTGAGCAATAGCCTGTCTATTAATGTCGTTGTTACCTGTATACAAAAGAACAGCTGTTAACGACAGGATAGAAAGCGTTATTGACACTGCTGCTATTCTTCTCACTATATCTTTCATAGGATCAGCATCTATTTGAAGTTAATAAGTCTTTTTCTAAGAATTCATATAGATATTTGTGTCATCGAGGTTGTAATATAATAAAAGCTTTAACTCTCAAAATTGTGCCTAATAAAAATATTGAATATATCGCTAGCAAAAAAGGAGTGGACTGTCTGCTTCCATTGATCATCGGTAAGATCTTGGGATATCACAACATGAATTATCCTAATCTAAAGTATTGACAAGAGGATAAGAGAATCTAGAGATAATATATTAAATTAGTTTCCAGACAAGTTAGTAGACAATTATATTTAAAAGGACAAAGTAAAATAGGGTTCCGTGGGATTAGGTCTATATTATTACCATAATCTAAAACCTTTTTTCTGAGTTAATTTATCCTTATATTCTTTAGCTTTTGAATTAGAAGATTAATCTCTTAAGCTTTCAAAACATTTTATAGATTCATCATATCGATTTAGAGTATACAAAGCAAACGTTTTTTATGATATCATTTGCTTTCATCTATATGGTAAACTATTTTTCTTACTACCATCTACTTTCCTCTTTATAGTAACTCTTCGT
>JALZGI010000597.1 GCA_030861105.1 Thermoproteota archaeon | reverse complement strand
CGGAATGAAGTCATGCATTAACTTTCCATGGTAGTCTGCTAAGAGAACTTGTTCAAGTGGTTCAAGGGCATTATCAAAATACTTTTTCAAAATTCGGTATATCGATGACCATGAAAATTTTACGTTAGGTCCGAACACTAACTCCTGATCTGTTACCCAGTCACGCTCATGGCATATTAGATATAAACGGACTCTGTCAAGCCACGAACTGCCTAAGTTAAGGTTATCAATAAATTTTTTGTATCGGAATGTGTAACCGCCAAATAGCTCATCCCCTCCATCACCCGTGAACAATACTTTTGAAATTCTACTTGCTTTTTCAATGAAATAGTACTGGTAAATATTCCACCTCGGCTCTTTGACAATACTTATCTGCAAGGGCAAATCCTTGAGTGGGTTATAAACAACGATCTCCTCAAAATTTGCGTCGTGGGTCTGTGCTATTCTTCTTGCCGCTATAGCTTCATTTTTAGAATCCTCTTCGTTATCAAAAGTAACCGTAAGACAATTAATGTCTAGATCAGGAAATTCTTTTTTGACCAGACAAAATACTACGTTAGAATCAATACCAGTACTAATAGCCATAGAAATCCTGTCTGGCCCCAACCCAACGATCGTGGTTCTTATCTCTTTTCTGAGCGCTGTCTCGACGTCTTTGAAAGAGGGTATTACCTGATTCGAGGCTTGTCTATAGCTTAGAACTTCTTGAAATGATATCTCTCTAATAGTTTTGTTATGGTCTGCATCTGGATCATATCTGAGCGTTAGCAGGTTGGCAACATTGACCACTGGTAGGTGATATAGAAGTAGTTATTTAATAATAACGTTTGACAAGCAACATTGTATACTTAATTTCACCACAGAGGCGTTTTCATAATTGCATATCCGCATGTTGAAGTTGTAGACTCGGCTTGGATCGTCCCAAGGGGGTCTATTTTAGAAACATTAGCCTTCACAGACCACAACCTGCAGAACAGGAATTGATACTTTATATATCGTTTATGATTGATAAGCAAAGTCTTGGCTAGTTTGAGCCTATATAGATCAGTTATATTATCGGCGTTAGTTGGACTTCTGGTGTCAGGTATCGTAATTACATTATCAGATTATCTTGGTTTTCAAGGATACGCTCAGACACAAGAATTTCGACAAAGAGAATTCACTGATGAGCCAGGACACCCAGATATTTATGATCCTAACTTGCATGCAGAGGTGGTCGTCGAGGGTTTGGAATTACCCACTACGATGGCCTTCCTGGGTCCAAACGATATGTTGGTCCTAGAAAAAGAGAAAGGTACTGTTCAGAGGATCGTTGATGGAAGGATATTTCCGCAGCCACTTTTAGACGTCAATGTCGCGGGCTTCATTGAGAGATGTATGTGTGGAATTGCCGTTTCTACCGACACACCAGGACATACTTACGTCTTCCTATTCTATACTGAGGCACAAACAGCTGATAGAGATGATATGACGGCAGATCCAAAGGCCCCCGTGGGAAACCGTCTGTACAGATATGAGCTCGTGGACAACAAGTTGGTAAACCCCAAGCTCCTTTTGGATCTTCCAGCGGATCCGGGCCCACGACACAATGGGGGAGATGTTCTCATTGGTCCGGACGATAACTTGTACGTAACGGTAGGAGACGTCGACGGGGCGTTTCAAGGTGAACAATGGCAGACTACAACCCTGAATTATCAGAATGGCGCAGAGGTAGATGGAAGAGGCGGCATATTAAGAATAACTCAAGATGGGGCTCCTGTCGCTGGTATCCTAGGCCAAGAATCTCCTCTGAGCATGTACTATGCTTACGGAATTAGAAATAGCTTTGGCATGGATTTCGACCCTGTGGCAGGAAATCTTTGGGCGACTGAAAATGGACCAGGAAACAGCGACGAGATAAATCTCGTCCTACCCGGATTTAATAGCGGATGGCAAGAAGTAATGGGCATTGCCGCTCTCGAAGAAGGTTTTGATCCGTCGGATATAGTTGATTTTGAAGGGACAGGTGTATACAGAGATCCCGATCTCGTATGGTTAAACACGGCTGGACCCACAGCATTAAAATTCCTACATTCTGATAGACTGGGATCGCAGTATCAAAATGACATGTTCATAGGGGATGTCCACAACGGACGACTCTATCGCTTCGAACTGAACGAGGAAAGGAACGGGCTAGTACTTCCGGAGGCGCTCGCTGATAAGATAATACAGACTCCAACTTCTCCAGGACTAGAGGACGTTATCTTTGGTCAGGGATTTGCTGGAATCACAGACGTTGAGGTTGGGCCTGATGGTTATTTATATGTTGTATCTATTGGCCAGGGCAAAATTTTTAGAATAGTCCCTGGCGCTCCTGAGGTTCCCCCAACACCGTTGAGTTTTCCAGGTGGAGTGCAGACACCTACAATTGATCAAGAACCCGCACCTGAGGCTGAAGAAGAGGATGATTCCTCTGAAGACGATGAGACTGTGGGGGATGATGCCGTCGGCGACGATAGTGAAAACAGCTTGTTTGGATAAAGCAGTTTATTACGCACTTGCAAGAAGGCTATTATCCATAGGATTATGAGACGAGAATCAAACGATTGTTGTATTCAAAGGCTAGACTCTCCTGGTTAAGCTTTAGTCTAATTGCGTTAGCGTACTCCGTCATTTTCTCCTCGTCTATATCATTGGTATGGATTTCGACCCTAGTATATTTCACGGGTTCAAACTTTCCCTGGAAATAACCATCGAACTCAATTAGAGACAGGTCACCATATTCAGATGCCATGTTCCGAACGATTTCCAAATATCCCTCAACACGTGGTAAATAAAATTTCACGGAATCTTGCAAAATTCTAACCGTATAAGACTGCTCTTTTCTATCTTTACCCGCGGCCATTGTATGATTCTGTGACAATATAGAACATATAGTTAATATCAAATTGCTATAATTCAGGCCTTCGTCATCATATATCCCCTTGATTTGATATTGCAAACTCTCCGACGTCAAACCGGTTTTTGATAGAAAGAATAGAGATCCTCAAGTCGGGTAAACGTCGCTGCCTTTTTTCATTAGTTCGGGTAAGCAATTCACGTTTTCAATTATTAGATCAACATTATTTTCGGAAAACTTTCTGATTGTGTCTTGGGGCTGCACGCTGCAGCCATAAACACCGATGAACAGAATTCTAACATTCATATCCTTCTCTGCCCTCTTAGTCATATACAAATCTTCCACAGAATCTCCTAGGTAGAATGAAGTCTTCGCGCCAAAGTGCGTTATAGCCTTTTTTATCGAGTATGGGTTGGGTTTCCAGTGCTTCCTACTCTCATCTTCCAGAAAGACAGAAGCTTTCTGATCGAACATATTAAACATTGACCTCAGTGAGTACCGGGCCGCTAACCTACTTCTCCCGGAGATCAGAGCTATACTCCCACGAAGCTTTTCAGAGATAAACTTTACAGTCTTTTTTTTAATCATAATTTTATCGTTATCGATTAAGGGCCTGCCAAGATAATAACTAGGCTCTATATTGTATTTTTTGCGAAATAAAGTTGGCCCATAAAATAGCTCGTCAAAGACAGCGGCCAGCCGGCTTACTCCAATTGGAGCAGGATACACCAGATCCTCCTTTAGTCTTCTTATTTGTGATGATGTGCATAAGGAAGAGAGATAATCTTCAACTGACGTTATTCCCATTTGGTTGGCATTTTCTGCAACCGTAAAAAGAAAATCTCTTTTGTTAGATGTCCAATCAATAAAGCGCATAGCCATCAGTGCCAGAATTATAGCATAAGTTATGTCGATTTCGTTGTTAAATCCACCCGTTTGCTTAAACTTTAGAATGAGAGCGTCGGACACCAG
>JALZGI010000584.1 GCA_030861105.1 Thermoproteota archaeon | reverse complement strand
AAATCAGCTGCGGCTCAAAGCCAGGGTGGAATTTTAAAAGCGCGGCCCTAGGATCAAAATCAGGTTTAACAGATAATTCGTTAATGCCATCGATCTTATTATCTGGTCCGGGGAATCTTTGTATCTTCTTTATAGACTTCCAACTATCCTCTATTGTTATATATTCATCTTTAACGATAGCAACAGGCTCCATATCTATCGACTCAAACGCATCTCTTCTACTTGTATGATTCTTTCTGACTCGTGTACCAATGTGACATGCTATGATATCATCTGAAGTACTGGCGTGCATTGCTACAAACACGCCTGCAATATTTGACTTTAATGCGAATAATGTGGCACCTATCAGATTAGATGCCGCGTCAGATGAGGGTCTGTCAGAGGATCTCTGAGCTCCAACTAGGACGACAGGAACCGGAAGGTTCTGCAACGCAAAGCTGAGTGCGGAGGCAGTATAATGCATAGTGTCAGTTCCATGAGATATTATAATCGCTCGGTAATTATCCGAAATTAATTTTTCAAAAACTTTTTTTGCGATCAAACTCCAGTGCTTAGTGTTCAAATTTTCACTATACTCACTCAGAAGAACTTCTGGTTCAATTATAGCATAATCTGCCAACTCAGGAACTGATTCATAAAGTTCTACTGCAGATAACGCCGACCGTACACCTCCTGTTCTGTAATCTATCTTGCTTGCAATTGTTCCACCGGTACTTATCAGTGCAATCCTTGGAAGCATTTGTTTATCTTTTACTGGAGAGTCTATATTTGTCCTTCTTGTCTTAAGATTTTTGTTGCTTCTCATAATATCGGTCTTTACATTGGTTATCTCGAAAAGTGTTTCATCATTATCAACTTCGACTTTCTTGGAGATCGATTCAATTTTAGATATTTCAATGCCAATATTATACCCACTATTAAGTTTGATAACGATGTAGTTTTCATCAGCTGACTCATATCTCGGCATCAATATTCCTGACATCTGGCCAACGCTAGTCTTTACCGTAACCATATCTCCTATTGAAAGTGATGCACGAGTGAGTAGTTCTAGGGCATGCTTACTATAGCCTCTGAGATTATCTATGTCTGACAAGACAACAAGTATCGCTTCTACTTCAGATACATTATTTATAGGTATATGTGTTATACTCAAACGAGAAATTTAACCGAAGGGAATCGTTGCAGACATCAGGTAGATTGACAATCCACTATCTAATGTCAAACATTATTCTAGTAAGACCCACCGGAAAAGAAGTTGGATGTTCTGAATTATACAACACACGTGCAATTCTCTTCTCTACGACGTTATGATAAAACCCTTAGCACAAAAAGATCTGTAATATGTAACTCAAATTATTTCAACTATTTTTATCGTTCTAAGCTCGAATAATGCAAGAATAGCACCTTTAATGTCGGTTCTTGTAATATAGCCAAAATCCCATGCGTCGATGAATCGACGATACTGCTCCTCTAGGATTCGAGCGACGTCTTCAAATTCTGCCATCTCCTCCAGAGTGTAGGGCGTCTTATGGCCCTTGGCTATCATTATCGGGCATCTCTTATCGTCTCCCATGGGGATATACCAAGCATTTTTCGCGAATTCATAATCATTCGTAATAGTGCTATAAATACGAATTAATTCTTCATTGGACAGTCGTTGTAGATCCATAAACCATGGTTTTTTCTCGAGATCGGAGACGGAGGGGACCTTTGTATCTTCTCTAGCCCTTTTGGGACTGCTACTTTTCCGAGCAAATATCAATAACTAATGTAGAACTGGAACTTATAAAAAAATTTTCCTAGTTTTTTAGTCTTAACACGGTGAGATTCTGTTGAACTCCTTTGGCAAAAGGTTACAATACCTTTTGTTGGACTTTGCAATCCTAAACGTGAATACTTCAATCAGCATTTGGAATTTTTATACTCTGCCGGCCTTAATAAGCAAACAAATCAGACTAAGAGGTAAGATGTGACTGTCCTTCCTTCTTTGCGTATATTGTTCTGATTCTACTTATTCCATCCACTTCTTGGATAACCTTTATGGTTTGTGGAGTCACTAGGTTTTCCCAGTTCTTACCTTTGGCTATTCTTGATCTAATTTCGGTAGCGGACAGCAGACTTCTACGATATAAAGTAGGTTCTATTAATTTTATTCCTCTTTCTCTAAACAGAATGTTCGTAAGAGGATCATTTGAAAATACAGCTTCGAATCTAGGTGTTAGGAGTTCTATTTGCCTAGTCCAAAGAGCATGAACTCCCAAGTCCGGGACAGGGATTATGAGTATTTTTTTCATGTCAATCTCATAGTCATTGTCCAAAGAGTCTTTGATCATCTCAATACGCTCACCGGCGGTAAACGGGTTTCTTGTTTCATGACTTTTATCGGCACTTCCAACCGCTATAATGAGTTGTTTTACTATACTCGATGCAAACTTAATTGTACCAATATGACCGTGATGCAAAGGTTGGAATCTTCCGATAAATAGCCCTCTGTACAATGCATAGTGAAAAACTAAGACAGTAATTTAAAAGTAAATTGTTCCCCTATTGCCCCCGGTGCTATAGTCCTTTGGCCCATTACAACTATCCCAATGCTTTAACCGATATATTGTCAATAAATAAAAAAGCCTTCTTTTATTTTATACAGAATTTTTACTGTATAGAGTATAATGCGTTGATCAATAGCATTTATGAACGGGTAAATGACTTTCCGGAGTGTTTTTTATAAGGTGTAAGGCTAAGAGGTGAATGGCTGTTGGATCGTTATATAGGTCTATTAATTGCATTATGCTAGTTAGATAGGCTAGAGGGGCGGGCAGCAGATATCCTTGCTTAGGGTTGATGGTTCATATGGTGAGGGAGGAGGTCAAATAGTTCGTACTGCAGTTTCTCTCTCAGCAATAACAAGAAAACCAGTTGAAATTACTAATATTCGTGCAAGACGTAGGGTTCCTGGACTCCGCAGACAGCATTTAAGTGCAGTCAAAGCATTAGCTGACTTGTTTCACGCAAGGGTAGACAACCTGCAAATAGGAGCAGATTGGATACGTTTCACTCCAAGCTTGGACAAATTTGAAGAGGGCTCTATGAAGATTGACGTACAGAGTGCAGGAAGTATAACAATGATACTTCTGACCCTGATTCCTGCTGTCTCACTTTCTGGAAAAAGTCTTAGTGTCCAAATCATAGGAGGCACCGATACAAGTATGAGTCCCACGACAGATTATTTGCGTTATGTCGTCAAGGAGGCATACCAGACTATTGGAATAAAATTCCAGATACAGATATTGAGAAGAGGATATTATCCCAAAGGCGGAGGTATAGTAATTGCAGAAATTGACCCATGTAGACTACCAGATTCAACTACTCTTTTGGCCACAAGACAGATAGAACCTATGATAGCTAGTGTATGTTCCCAACTCCCCAAAAATGTGGGAGAGCGTCAAATTTCGTCTGCCCTGGTGAATCTAGAAAAAAATGGAGTCCATTGTAACAGTTATTCGTTCTCCTTTGAAAGCTCATTGTCTCCTGGCTCCTCCATTTTAGTATATGCAAAGTCTGACTTTGGCCCGTTCATTGGTGGAGATTCAATAGGAATGCGTGGTAAACGAGCTGAAGAGGTAGGTGCAGAAGCAGCCCAAAGATTCTTAGAAACTTACAGGACCAACGTTCCCATTGACTTTTTTCTAGCAGATATGCTTGTGGTACCATTGAGCTTGATGTCTGGAAGGTCGCGATACAGGATCGGAAGAGTTACGGAGCATTTAACAACTAACCTACATATTGCACGTCAAATCGTATCTTGTAAGTATAGTATTGAACCAGCGGAGAATACGTATATAATCAATATAGATGGTGGGAGTAATCCCGTCTCATAATTTCAATTCCTTTTACTATATCCAGAAAAGCGTAATTCGATAACCCTAACAAAGGCAACTCCAACGCGTCTACGTCACACATTATTGAGGACAGGTTTACTGGATTACGCCGCTATAGTTTTTGCCCTCAACAGAAGCAGCATTTGATCTCTTCTTTAGGTTGCGAACATCTCTTTTTAAAGAATGAATATCTTTTGCTAACTCATCCATTTCGTGTCTAGTAGGAAGATTCAAGGTTTTAAGACTCTCTT
>JALZGI010000563.1 GCA_030861105.1 Thermoproteota archaeon | reverse complement strand
TTATCTATGTCATCAAAACGTTCTCATAACTTCAGAACTATCTATCACGACCTAGTACCCTTTGGAGTTTTATTATTTGCAGCGAGCGAGCGGGAATACTAGAAGGTCTAGGGTTTTCTTCTGTAGTGGCTAACTTATCAAGAAATGTGTGCATTTTTGTCAAGGGTCACTTCTTAGTCTTCCCTTCTATGATAACCACCAACCTATTCAAAATAATATCCTAACTTTTATGTCACCTTCTCTAAAGGATCGTCGGTAACTATATATCCAAAAATTACTGATAATACTATATGCACTCAGTTAAATACGAGGATTCTTTTGTTAAGATTGCTAATTTAATTGGTGGAGAGGAATACTTTAAGGTTGCACGTGCTCTCTTAAATAGCCAGGATGCAACTGATGAAGAAATCGCTAGTGCTACTGGTCTACGAATCAATATAATAAGAAAGGTTCTTTATGATATGTTTGGCAAGGCACTTATAACAGGCATAAGAGTCAAAGACGAAAAAAAAGGTTGGTTCGTGTATAGGTGGCGTGCAAAACAAGATCAGGTTGACAACTTTATTGATAACCAAAAGAAGAAAATTCTTGATAGATTGCAAAAACGGTTAGAATACGAAGAATCTTCAGAATTCTATCACTGTGGAAACAAAGAATGCCCCCGCTTTAAATTTGATTCGGCTGTAGAATTACTGTTCAAATGTAACAATTGTAATGGTCCACTAAATATGGTAGACAATACTAGGGTGAAGGAAGCTCTTCGCTTTAAGATAAACCAGATAACCGAGGATATATACCATCAATCACACAACAAAAAAGTTGAATAATTGTATTTTGTCTTACAAGAGGGACTAGTTCGGCAGTTTATAATATAAAACTAATTCTCCATTAGTTTGCATTTGAACCTTCTCTAATTGCAATTTTATGCCACTAGAAATATTTGGATATCCCTCTCCTTCTACCAGGGTCTTCGCTTGCCTGCCTCCAATTATCCTAGGCGCAACTGTGACAATTAATTCATTCACAAGTCCCAAGGTGAAAAAAGACCAATTTATTTCGCCTCCTCCTTCTACAAGAATTTTCTTAATTCCCATTTTTTCGATAATTGAGAGTACCTTCTTCAGATCGACTCTCCGTTTTCCTATAACAACAACCACTGCTCCCATTTTCTCTATTCTTTTTATTGTGTCCCTATGTGCTAGCTCTGTGACAGCAACTATTGTCTTTATTTTAGAAGCAGTGCGAAGAATTCGCGAATTAAGCGGTATCTTAGCTGTGCTATCAATTATGATTCTGACTGGATCCTTTCTCCTAACGTTCTTCGTGGTCAGCCTTACGGTCAGCCTGGGGTCATCAGCAATAATAGTGGATATACCAACGACTATTCCATCAACCGAAGCACGCAGTTCGTGTACCCTTAGAAAATCCTCTTTTGAGGAGATCTTCGAATCTCCTAGGGTTGTAGCAATCTTTCCATCGACTGTCATCGCAGCATTAACTATTACTTGCATCTACTATCCACACAATTCTGCCCCGTCTACCAGTTTTCCGTCAATCATTATTGCTTTGATGGATTCCGAACTAGCTCTATGAATAATCGAGACGTAGGGATTATGCATAGGGTACAGGTCAAGATGTTTTTTATCAATAAATAACAAGTCAGCCGATCTACCTTCTTCAATGCAGCCGGAATTAAGTCCAAGAATGTGGGCTGCATTTACTGTAGCCATTTTCAATATATCGCTGGCCTCAATTAAATAACCCCCTATAGCTCTTGATGTCTTCCAAACATAGTCCATTTCTCTAAATATATCGGGGGAATTCAACATGACATTATCTGTTCCAATAGCTACCATACATCCTCTAGATAATAGATCTGCAACCCTCGGAACTCCTGCTCCGAGTACTCCGTTGGCCCTGGGGCATATAACAACACCGGTTCTGTTACTTGCAACCAAGGAAATATCTTCATCTGTTGCGTTAGTCATATGAACAATATAGTCTGGTTTTAGAAACTGCATGATTCTGAAAACCTCTGTCTTACCTGTGACAGATTTTGAAAATTCAACAGATTCCCTTGACTCCGCTCCGTGAATTGCTAAGAGTAGCTTTCGGTTCTCGTTTTCGTTTTCTTTTTCTTTTTTTAGTTTTTTATCCTTCTTCCTTTTATTCATGCTATCTATTAGTTGTTTATATTGTTGTAGAGAAAGGTCAGTATTTTCATTTGCACCGCTAATTCCTAATCCCCCAGCAACTTTTAGAATGTCAGATACTTGCTGCAAGGCTTGTAGGGGAAGTTTCTGTTGAGTTTTCCTCACAGCTTGATGCTTAGGCTTGATGTTCATTTTAGAACTTATTCCCTGGGCCAATTCATCTTTTCTTCCTATATTGTTGTCCTTAATGAGGTCAAAGTAATATTCGATCCGACCAAGCACGATGCATTTGATCGGTAGGGAAGAGATTGCATGATTTAGCAATTCCAGTCCTTCATAGCCGCCTTCTCTAAAATCTGCAAACGCCACAATACCTCTTCTCATCATAGATATTACGGAGGCCCTCATCAGACTCGCTAGATGTCCCGGCTTACTTTTTTGTAAAATGGCCTTTTTTGCGCCATACACGGGATGGATCCTCGTATTAAGTCCTGAGTCAGCTAACACGTCTTTTGCTAGAGAATCTCCTATATGCGTGTGAGCATTTATGAAACCTGGTATTACCAAAAGTCCCTCAGAATTAATTTTGCAGCTATTACACTCGGTTTTATTATTAAGAACCTTTTCGCTATAGTTTCCAACACCAGCTCTGATTATTGTTCCATTTTCTCCTATTTCAATAAATCCTGATTCAACATATTTTAAATCTCTGCCGAGTAGAAGACTCGCCCTTTCTATTATCCTATTCATTGTACTTCATATACAGAGTGGATCTCTCCCTTTTCCCTAAGTTCCCTTATAGTATCAAGAGCCTTTGTTGCATTTCTAGCTGCTTCTCTACCTGTCTTTCCGCTGCCAATTCCACAATTTAGCTTAATCCCAGACGCTCTGCCGACTATATCAATAATTCTACCTGCTTCTTCTTTTGTCATTTCGTTTGAGATTACCATAAAGTTATCTCCACCAATGAAAAATGTCATAGAACCTTTTCTAAAAAATTCATCTGACAAATGAGTATATATTTTTCCCATCAAGCATGTAACTTCGTATGGAGATAGATCTGAACTCATCTTCCTTGAGTCATTTACATCTATGTGCATAATTCGTGCAAAGTCTCCATTTAGAGATGGAGCCAATACCGGTTTCGAAGGTGAAAATTCAGGAGCAGGGTCGTTAGATGAGTGCATTACATATTGACCGAATATACTAGCAACTGTGGTGAGGGCCTCTTTTGCTTGTCTAGATCTATGGGCGTTAACATTTGCTTCAAATGGTGTAGTACCCTTACCAATTGTCATTGATAACTTTAGATTGGGGTACATACTTGCGAGCTGGTTATGTATACTAATATGACCTGCGACAGAAAGGCCATTAGATACGGCAAAGTACTCATCAAACCTGTTTGAGTAAACCAAACATTGTCTTTCCGAAAATAGTCGCTGTATGTCGTAATATATCCGTGATTGTAACATCTGTAGCCTAGCCTCCCTGTCGCTGCCTAGTGTGAGTGTCCACGGGCCATACCCTTCAATCCTGATTATTGTAATCTGTATTGTCAATCTGATATTGTCACCGTTTTCTTCAAATTAGGTATCCTTTTCCTTCTTAATTTCCTGATCCTATTGGTCATACAAACAGCTGCATTAACAGCGCGTATTGGTACAACTTCTATTCTATCCATGGCTTGTTCTATTGTCATTCCGGGACCAGAAATTCCAAGTGATACCGGTTTACCGTATTTGAGTGATAGATCTGCTATTAATCTTGCGGCGTTTTCTGCAACAATATTATCATGCCGTGTTTCGCCCCGAATTATAGCACCTATGGTTATTGCAGCATCTATGTCCTTCCTTTTTAAAAGCTCCTCAACCATAAGTGGAATATCGAACGACCCCGGAACGTAGCATATGTACCTAAGTTCTAAATTTGCATTATTTGCTTGGTTCACGGCTACTGCAAGCATCTGGGATGTAATATCCTTATTAAACTCGGAAACGACTATCCCGGCCCTGATCCTGTCCAATATTAATTAGGCCACCCGTGAATACGATCGTAGGAGCTGATCGGACTCCACCAGGACAATACCAGACCTATTTGCATAATTCTTAGCCTTATTTATCGATAATGCTCTATGAGTTGTGGTATCCAACATTTCGCATATTACGACCGCCGGAACTAACCCAGCCAGTTGCATCAAGTATATAGCTAGTTCTGTGTGACCAGTTCTCTCTTCGAGCAGGTTGTTAGAAGCAATGAGAAGAGGTATGTGGCCAGGGGCCCTAAAATTATTGGCAAATTCATTTATTCCACCGGAGTCGATTTTCCTACATACTTCAGCCATTTTCGAAATTGTTAGTGCTCTGTCGATGTCTGTGATCCCTGTAAAGGTGTCTATGTGGTTAACAGATAAGGAAAAAGTAGGTTTATCACCGTATGGTGTTTTGTTAACCGCTATCTTTGAAAAGATGGGGTTAAGATGAGTTGAAGAACGAAGAATATCACTCATATACATAAGGCCCAATCTTTCTGTAATTTTGTGTGAAATAGCCAAACAAATTAATCCGCCTGCTTGGCTCCTCATTACTGCAATGTCCCGAGGTTTGATATGCTCTGCTGCTATAACCATATCGACCTCATTTTCTCGTCCATTATCGTCATGAATCATGACGAAGCTTCCTCTCTTTAGTGCGTGTATTGCCTGTTCAATTGAATACAAATTATTATTTAAAATAAGAATTTAATTATATAGTTTACTCATTATTGGGTTGATACAAATTACCTGGTAGCTGCTTTACCATGTAT
>JALZGI010000541.1 GCA_030861105.1 Thermoproteota archaeon | reverse complement strand
GAGTCTTAGTATTACAAGGTGGTGGGGCACTTGGTGCATATGAGGCAGGAGTATATGATGTACTGTATTACTGGATCAAAAAGGACAAGGATATTGCAAACCCTTTGAATAAACAAAATATCTTCGACGTAATAGCGGGGACTTCTATAGGTGCAATAAACGCCGCAATATTAGTTAGTTATGTCAAGGAAAACCAGGGTTCATGGGAAGGCTCTACACAGAAACTTCTGAACTTTTGGGAGCATGTCTCTTCCTCGCCAGATTTGATTAATTATTGGCCTCACTGGCCCAATTGGCCATTTTCTTGGGATGAAAAGTCATGGATGAAAGAATGGAATAGACGATGTGAAACCGACAGTAATATTGCTACAGGTGAGGCAGCCAGAAGGTATTACTCCGCAAAAGAGTTCTTATTGCACGGCGCTCCAAATTTTTTTTCAAAGCCGACAAAAGTTAATGATAATAGATTTCTTGATGATATTTTTCCATTTCCAGGCAACATTTGGTTCAAATATAGTAATAAACCTCTAATCGACAGTATCGAGAAATTTGTTAGTAAATTCCCGATAGCCACTGAGAAGGGAGAGCCTAGGCTTCTTCTAGTATCCGTTGATGTAAAGACTGGGACAACAATAACATTTGATAGTTATTCCAAGTCTTCGGAAGGAAATGGAGAGCATCAAACAAGGGAATATGAATACAAGAATCATGAGGACAGCAGATATGACTTCAGCATCTCTTACGATGAAGGCATAATGCCAGAACATTTACTAGCAAGTGCTTCAGTTCCAGTAAATTTTGATTATACACATGTTCCTACCAAATATGATTACTTCTCACACGATAATGGAGAGGGAGATTATTCTGCTATTGATTGTATGGATAGCATTACTAATAAGAATAACGAACTAGGAAAAAAGATAACTACACGTTGCTGTTGGGATGGCGGATTACTGAGTAATTCTCCTTTAAGGGAGGTTATAAGTGCACACAAACAATTCTGGGAATTACAAAACAAAGTTAAGGTCGAGAATATAAAAACCAGTTCTTGGAATGAATTTAGCAAGGGAAATAGATTTGATATCCCAAATCTGCAAGTATACATTGTCGATTTGTGGCCATCAAAAGAAGAGGAAATTCCAAATGATCATGATAAGGTACTTGATAGAAAAAATGACATTACTTATCAAAACAAGACAGATTATGATCAAAAGGTTGCTGTTTTTGTAAGTGATTATATAGACCTTGTAGAAAAGATTGGGGATATAGCCGTAGAAGCAATAAATTCAATAAATGACAATAATATAAAAAATACTTTGGATTCCAAGTTTAATGACTTACTAACTAAATTTGCAAGGAGTAGACAAAGAGACGGAAAGGCAAGGCAATATCAGGATCTGATAAAAGGCAGGTTTGATTTAGATACGGCTTTTCATCTAGAGCGGAAAGATGATCCTGACACTATTTCAAACAAATGGTTTGACCTCTCAAAAACTACAATCACAAAATTAATCGAAGATGGGAGAGTCCAAACACTAATGAAACTGTATGAAAATGAAGAAAAAGAGAATGATAAAAATTGTGCACAGCAAGAATTGGATAAATTTATTGACATAGTAAATAGAAGCAGAGAAAATGGCGAGATAGAAGCGGTTCACGCAGATTGTCTTATAAAGTTAGCAAAAGATGTGGGAACACAGTGATCTGATTTAAATGGGCAAACGGTCCTGCCAAGATCTTTAGATTAATAACTAACTCATAAGAACTAAAGCTGCTTCCGAATGAACATGTATTGGGTCCTAAATCAATGTCAAATATGGTTCACAAACTACTGGTCATAATTGAATCTTTATCCAGCAAAATCTGACTACAAAGTCCATTAGAGTCAAGTAATCTCAGGATGGAGAGATGAATTGGGAGCTAAACCTGACTTATTTTATGCTGCTTTGATGGTATCTATTAGTATGACATAGACAGCTGTCAGAAGGCGAGACAGAAGACTTTATGAACAGAATGAAATTACCAAATGCGAAATATGGGTTTATGTCTATGCTGCTAGCAGCCGGACTATTCATTTTCGGTGTCAACCCAAGCAACAAAATTAGCAATATGATTCTTTCATTGTATCGAATCAGCGCAGATGAGAGGACAGGCCCAAGACAAAAATGCATAAGTAATAGATTAGTTATGAATACGTTCTCCAATACCATATTACAAACAAACGTGCAACTTTTAATAGGGGATAAGCTTCTCTAGACTATTAATATTGATTTAGTTACTGTTATCATTCTTGTTTTATTGGGTTTTGTAATCGGATTTGTAGGCGGTATGGTTGGACTTGTGCTTGGAGTATTGCGACTTGCATTTATCATTCTAGGAGTTGAATCTTCCTTTTCTTATTCTTCTTCTTCTTCTCTTCTTCAGTAAGTATTGCTGCAGGGACTAATATTGGAGTAAGCACCTTTGGAGCGGCTGCCGCTGCTATTAGACATTTTCGACAAAAAAACATCTCATTTCAAACGTTTTTAATTATGGCTGCCACAGGTTCTATTGGCGGTTTCATTGGGTCTGTCTTCACAAAATACATTCCTGTTACTATATTACTTGGTCTCATAGCAGCAATAGTCTTTTACGAAGCATTTGTAATAATTAAGAGTTCAAGAAAGAAAAAAGGGAGAATCGATAAGGAAGATAACAGCATGAATCTGATCCATGGTCATAATAGCGGCCTTTCTTCTAATCCTTCTAATCCTTCAACTATTTCAAGAGTCCGTAACAAGCTATTTATTTTTACTGAATCGCTCATAGGATTTGGAATAGGATTTGTTGGAGGACTTGTGGGTTTAATCATTGGAAGTATACGTTTGCCTGCAATGATCTCTATTAAAAATGGAGACCAAAGTAGCAATTGGAACAAATTTAGCAGCATCATCTTTAACTGGTGCATCTAGCTTGGTTGGACATCTAATTAACGGAAATGTTAACTTTCTGATAATGATTACAATGGGTCCTTCTGCAATGCTTGGGGGATACATGGGAGCGAAATATACCAATAGATTCAGTGAAGGAAGTTTGAAACTGATAATTGGTGTTGTATTGATAGTAGTAACGGGTTTTATAATTTGGCGAATATTCTATGCAATTGAATAATGAAGAAATATGCTTTATGGTCTGACTATAGCCAAGAAATAAGAGTTTCTAAATTAGGAGTGCTAGGCAGCTAGCTTATACTTGCTTTTTCATCCTCAGTAGTCATTGGGTTATTTCGACCCATTGAGATCTCCACTTAGGTGGTTCGAAAGGATCTGCATAGTAATGCGTTTCATGTGCGACCCTACCGTCTCTGAACTCCATGATAGTTACCACATAAACCGGACGCCCATCATAGGTAATAATTAACTCAGTTGTCCAGAGATTTCCTTCTCCCCGAACTCGCAGGATTTTAAAAGTAAGTTTAGCGGGGTAATGCGCCCTGAGTTCGTATAAGTTGTGTTCAGCAAGGATTCGTTCTCCAGACTGTGGAAATTCAACCACAACATCATTATGATAAATTTCGTGCGCTCTCTCTAAATCAAGAGCCACTGTAGCTTCCCAATAACGATCCAGGGTAGCACGTATTTCTTGGTTATTCAATATCTTTCTTTATTTTATCAGTGGCCTAGATTATTAGTCTTCTCTTCGGCCAAATGCAGCCATCGATAGACGGTATGACATAAACTGGTAATAGTAACAAGGCAATTTAATACAAACATGTATGATGAAATGATCCAGGGCTGTTGCTGAATGTTGTCTTAATACCTCAGGTTAACTTCTTCCTAGTTTGCTATGTTGCAGTCTCTTATGTGATCTAGAATACTACCATTTTCAAATTTCTTATACATATTTCATCATGATATGATGCTGGTCGACATCTCCAGGTTTGGCTTAATTTATTGATAAGAATAACGGGGCCGACG
>JALZGI010000537.1 GCA_030861105.1 Thermoproteota archaeon | reverse complement strand
ACTAAGCATCTTTTTCAGTTTAAATGGTCCTTTAGTATCATATTTGTTAATGAACACGGGATTTAGGGGATTTAGGTATCTTTTACTTAGCACTCTATGTTTGGTCTATTCCACAATGATACTAGGGGTTTATCTCAGCTCTACTCATCAGTCTTTAGGATGCCCAGAATGGCCTCTTTGCCCAAACGGGCTTTTGAGTGCCCCAGAGCAAAATTATATGGTTGAATATTTGCATCGCCTCTTTGTGGGATTTACTGCGGGCACAATTTATGCTAGTGCGGTCTTTGCAAACATAAGAATAAAAAGGCTGCAGCGTTTGACTGCCATCGCCGCCATAGCTGTTTCAATACAAATTGCTATAGGAGCATTGGTTGTAACTAGTAGACTTGACTTAGCATTAGTTACAATACATCTACCTATCGGAGTCGCTCTATTTGGAATAACCCTAATAATGTTTTTGCAATTCGTGAAATGTCCTCTTCGCATGAAAAATAACAATTTGGAGATTTAAACCGGCAGAAGTCTTCCTTAACTTTGCGACCGCTCTAATAATCGCACCAAGGTTATTGTAGGACAGACGAACACTTGGAATCGGTGGTCATATTGTTAATTTTCACAGAAACTATATACCAAACGTTGTGCCATCAAGTTTCCATATTGAGTAGTCAACGATCGGTGAATGTTAGGTTTTACTGTTACTGATTCGTGCCAGTAAGAGTTTAAATCAGTTTAGTAGGTAATAAACAACTCTTGTCATACTCCTATATATGACTAGATCGTTAGTCAACTGCTGTACTTGGCTCAAAAAGACAAAATCGTGCACACCGTAGATAAGGACGAAGAGCAGGAGCAACAAGATTTAGTCTCCATTAAGAGAAATGAATCGAAAGATATTATTGTTGACGAATGGCTAATTGAGCATCTCAAGAACAAGCTAAAAAAGGCTGCCGCAGTTATTGGTGCCCTCAATAAACCACTTCCGCTATACTGTGGAATAATAGAAGAGAATGAAGACTCTGCAAAGGAGGAAATTGTACTTCACAACCATAAATATATTTCAGTCCAGGTATTAACTCGAGGTGGATTTATCCCTACTACTTTTCAAGACCAACAGATATTTACTATAGATAGATTTATTTCTTGGATAGTAAAGGAAAGAAAGGATCGCAACATGATTCTACAGTGCATCGAAGCTATAGAAAACAGCATTTAGATTAAGCCTTTTGTTTGTTTATGACTTAGAATATTCTGTTCGATATTCTAGCTCGAAAGCATTGGCCAATGCGGTGAGGACTCGGGTTTTCTGATTCTTTAATTGCCTAAATGGGTACCCCGGATCTGATACTTGCATAATTAATACTCCTTTTTCACTGGTTTTTTAGCGTTTATTGTTTGATTACGTTTAATAATCACCAAAGGAGAAATTATGGATGATTATGAGTTTGTATCGAGTACTACCTACCAGAGAGATTATACCACGGGAGTAAGATTATGTCTAAGTCGAATCTAATCTAATGCCTTTTTATGTCATTTGTCGCATTAAAAGTTCTCTCCTCCACCGTGAGCGGGATAAGAACTCATGGAGTCTTAACCTAGCATCGTAGAAGTAGATATTTTTGAAGATAAAAAATTAGTCAGAAGCTTCCTTCACGCCGTAGGATTTCTCTAACTCTCTTCGAAAATGGCAACCTATTAGCGGCTTGACAACAAAAGGAAACGTGTGTTTAAGCCAAATCGCAGCCCGCATATAAAATGGGATAACTATTTCAAAACGAGAGGAATTTGTGGCACAAAGAATTGCATTTGACACTGTTTTGGGTTTAAGCATGAATCCAGTATAGTTTGGAATTCTGCTGCCGAACGTCTTGTTATTAAAGAAACCTGTCTTTACCCCAATGGGGCTGACCACCGTTAATTGAACACCAGTCCCGTATAATTCATAAGATAAAGATTCCGAAAAGCCTAAAACTGCATATTTGGAGGCGCAATATGCCGACAAACCGGCAACTCCGAAACTAGCTGCTACCGATGCAATGTTTATGATGTGTCCGGATTTCCTTTTTATCATCGAATCCAAGAATACTTTGGTGCAATAAACGGTACCTAGATAATTGGTAGACATAATCGATTCAATTTCATCAATACTCTGATTTTGAATCTTTCCATATAGTCCAAAACCGGCATTATTTACCAAAATATCTACATGTCCAAATCTGTTGAGGATTTCTGCACCCATCGTTTTAACTTCGTTCTTATCTGAAATATCACAAGAATATACGGTGGTCACAATTGAATATCTCTCGCGTATAGTTTTTCCTAGTTCATCTAGTTTTGATTGTGAGCGAGCTACAAGTATAATACTCTCCGCCCCTTGACTTGCAAAATCGAGGGATACCTGCCTTCCTATTCCAGAAGAAGCACCTGTCACCAATACAACTTTTTGATCGAACTTTTTTTTACTCTGAATTGTCAGGCTACGTATTCTCAATCACCTACCTCATATTGCGTGATAATGATTGAATCCTCACCCATTTTTTATACCATCGGACCTGGTTACATGTATTAAAACGTTTTAGAATATCAATGCCATACTCGAAGAGCGGCAATGTAGTGGTGTCAGTGCCTAATGAAATATTAATCTTAGCAGGCGTAAATTTTTTTCCTTATAATC
>JALZGI010000530.1 GCA_030861105.1 Thermoproteota archaeon | reverse complement strand
GACTCTACCATGCTACGCGGGCTTCTACTTCTGGGCACCCCACAGTTCGTTACCTCCCCGTGGTCCAGATAGGCTAGCCGTCCGAATCGAGCAATTGACAGCGGGAAGACTTGCACTCCCCAAAATTCGCAGCCTTGTCGGCTGCACCGCAAGACTTGACCCCTCTATGTTTGACTCTATGCTTTTGACCCCTCTATGATGCTTTTAGAAAGGAAAGGCGGCTGTGTTGTAACAACAGCAAATCGGTCGTCTAGTTGATGTTGAAAGTCGCGGAAAGGAGTAATCAATTCGCACATGTCGGAGATTGGGTATGTCGGATTTCATTTTTTACTCGTGGCAGAGTGATTTACTGCCCAAGTTTAATCGATACTTTATCGGAAAAGCGATCGAACAGGCAATCAAGGACTTAAGCGCAGAACTGAGATTAGAGGAAGCACAGCGCGAGATATCGTTGCATTTTGATGAAGGAACTCAGGGTGTTCCAGGATCTCCTGATATAGCAAGTACGATCCTTGAAAAGATCGATAGATGCCGTATGTTTGTGGCAGACCTAACGTTCGTTGGGACGAATCAGGGAGGAGAATCTCTTCCCAACCCCAACGTTTTAATAGAGTATGGCTACGCACTCAAGTCGAAAGGAAGTCAGCGTATCATTGGAGTTCTAAATACAACATATGGTGTCCCTGAGAATCTACCTTTTGATCTGAGGCACAAACGGGTAACTGTTCGCTATGAAGCTCGACCAGACGACTCGGCAGAAAAGCTACGCAGCTCTAAAGAGAAACTAACCCAAAATTTAAAGCAACCTTAAGGCCATCCTTATTAGCGACCAAATACACGCGGTTCGAGCAAACCCGAAGCCTTTAGGAATTGGGGATTATAAATTTAACAGTATTTACCTTGTGTATGGCAATTACTCCATACCAATAGAATTATCTGTCAAATATACGCACGAGCCCATTCAGTTAGATATCGAACTCAGCAAGAACTATCAATTTTTTGCCAAACTAGCGGAAGATCGTGCCCGCCGTTCGCCAGCACCTTATTTCAATGGGCCTTGCGCGAGGTTAATAGACCTTGCTGTGACTACGAGCCAGCTCTCCACGGGAGGTGAACAGCACAGTGTAAAGCTTCATCTGGGACCAGTATCTTGGGAGCAATATAATGTATTAAATACGTTCTTAGATTATAGGCTGAGAAGTGGCCTGACTGTTCGAGAACTCTATGCGAAGTATGAAGGGCTTTATGAGAGCCCTTTTGACCTTCGATGGTGCAGCCTGAGTAATCTCCTTGTTCTCGCGATGACTCCTATGACAACTGATGGGTATGCACTTGTGCAGGAGCGAAATCCTCAAGGTGTTTCAACAGACCAAGGTATGTTTACGTGTGGCGTAGCCGAAAACATTCACCGATGGTTGGACGAAGCGCCGGCAAATGAGTTAGTTCGGAGGATAAATCCGCTGATAACCCTTGCAGAAACTCAGAATAAAGTTGATTTTAACTACACACCTAGATCGGCTCATGTTCCTAGTCCATTACTTGCAGCGCAGAGGGGGATTTGGGAAGAGGTTTCAGAAGAGCTCTGGCGACTTACAAAAGATCATAAGGATTTGTTTAAGTTCTTAAATATCGTATTTGACCTGAATGCATTTGTTCCTGCGCTTATAGGAGTGATTGAGTTGCCATTTTCGCGTCAAGAGATTGAAAAGATACGAGTCAGATCTCCTGGAAAAGATCATTCAGAGTATAAAAAGATACACTATGTCCCCCTTAATCAAGGAGAAGAGGAGACCAGAAATCTTCTCTTGTCATTGGAGAAACGAAATAAAGGTCTTGAACCTATGCGATGGGTTCCTGCTGGTATTGCATCATTAATCACAGCACTATATTACTGGCAGGACAGAATGTCATTATCAGTGCATCCAATCGCACAATAAAAAATGCGTGGCTTGGAAACCACGTGCGGGCACAGGGTCAGGCCTTGAAATCATTTTTTAAAGTGCGACCTGGGGCAAGGGTTTTATCGGTGCGCCGTTAATTCGTAGCAGATGGAAGAGTTCCACACAGAACGATCAGCAG
>JALZGI010000525.1 GCA_030861105.1 Thermoproteota archaeon | reverse complement strand
ATTCATGCTGGGAATCTGGCCCAGGGTATCAATGCCTTCGCCAGCCATGGTTGCGGGGTCTTTCGCGAGCTTGTTACAGGATTTAACATTGGTAACAAGTATAGGAATGACAATGTATCGTCTAGTTATCGGGTTCACAATATCGATTGTTAGTGGAATAGCGGTTGGACTGGCCATGGTAAAGTTTCCAGGGTTTGGGAAAACCATGAGCTCCTTTGCGGTTGGCCTGCAGTCCTTTCCAAGTGTAGCATGGGTACCTTTTGCTATATTGCTTATAGGACTAAATGACCTCGGAATACTATTTGTTGTCATAATGAGTTCAGTATTTTCCGTTATGATGTCGACGTATAGCGGAATGCGTAATATACCTCCTCTATATATCAGAGCATCAAAAAATATGGGTGCAAAGGGCTTTTCATTATTCAGACATGTGATGATTCCAGCCGCCACTCCTTCTCTCCTTGTTGGCATGAAACAAGCATGGTCTTTTGCATGGCATGCATTAATAGGAGCAGAGATCTTAATTGCTGCATCAATAGGTCTTGGTCATATCTTACTTGTTGGTCGGGAGTTTCAATTGATGGATCAGATCATAGCGTCCATGATTACAATATTTGCTATTGGCTTGCTGTTTGACAGAATTATGTTTTCGAAATTGGAAGATAAAATTAGAGACAGATGGGGATTAAACCAGAACATCGAAAGATAATATAATTATGAATATACACATGTAACCTAGCCATTAGATTTGCCGAACATGGACCATATCAATCAGACTGCTGTGGGAAATGCAGACGTTGCAATAAACTATCATTAGTGATTATAATAGCCAAGGTTACGTAACTTATGCGCTGCGCTCGGATATTGTATATTAGTGTTCTCGCTTGCTATGAAGAATTTTATGGTCTTCTTTTAGGTGTCTCCTTGCTTTGTGCCGCACCTCGTGCAAAACTTGGTATTTAGATGTAATTTAAATCCACACTCAACGCAGAACCTACTCTCCTGCTTATTTGTTGGGATCTCGGTTGAACTCGTTGATTTAATTGAGGAGCTTTGGAAACTATCTTTTCCTCTTCCAGGACTCCTATTAGCCTTCTCTTCTATATTGGTGTAGAGCATGATCCTTGGAATTCTCTCCCTGCCCTTGACTCTTGGGTCATCTATTTCCTCGCATAACCATACAACAAATTCTTTTAGTATCAGATCGGGTGTAGAATATGAAAGTGGATGGGAGGACACATATTCTTCTACTGCTGATCTTCCGTCAAATTTGTTCATTTTCTTATTGATATATGATGTATTAAGTACTAGTGTCTGATAACCCTTATCAATACTTTAGCTTAATGGACCGAGGAATAGAGTATATTCCGTCAGATTTAATTTGATATGAATGATTTGCTTCCAAAATCGGCGTACGAGTAGGCCTTGGCAAAGACCGCTTCAGAAGCTGCATTGTATTAGAATGTCCTTTCACAAATCAATTTAGCAAAGGTTAGAGATGGCTAAGATGTGCATACCTAACCAACCCATCGGCGGAGGTGATTTCGATTAAAGTAGGGTTTTGATATAATAACTAACAGGGAAGCCTCATAAGCATTATATTAACTGCTGCAATTTTATTTCTAAGGATGACTCAGCAACCATTATTCGAACATTTGACGTATGTCACCCTCGAGTACACCAACCCCACCCTGGTGAATTCTATCCATATGCTTTGACAGGCCCTCTTTTGTATCGAAGGGAGATTCGCAGTACGGACACACGAACTTGGCCTTGCTAGTATCCTTGATATAGGATATCGATTTTGAATCAATAATGCATACAGGAGTTCCACTCATTGCAGTTTCTTGTGATGACACTGATATTGTCTCTATAAGCTGATATATGTCGTCTCTTGTGACCATTCCAAGAACTGCTGCATAAGCGTGTACAAATACCTGTCTAACTTTATGCTTATCCATAACAGATAGCGCTTCAGCAACAGTGCTATTGGGTCGAACAGCCAATACCGGACATGTCATAATTTCTCGAAGTTTGACCTTGTCAGGGCTTCTGGTTTGAGAGATTACTCTAAATAATATATCGGTTTTGCTTACGATTCCTATAACCTCTCCTCTGTTAGATACAAGAACACTTCTTGAGTTATTATCTGTCATAAGTTTGATAGCCTCACTAACAGTTGCAGAACTTTCAAGGATAATCACGTCAGGCTTTAGTACAATTCCCACGGGGGAAGAGAGCAGGCCAGGGAGAGTGGTTGGAACAGAACTATTTTGCACACATTAAATTGTGTAGGGGATGCATTTATAGTTGCTGAACCTTTTACCCTTATTTATATATCAGTCAGCAACATAATGCTTGCAGTATCTTAAAAAGAGCGACTCAGGGTCACTATTCTTTGTCAATAAATTCCTCTGGACTGGGGGATTCGGGGCTTAGACCTTTTCTTTTTCTCGTCTCCGCAATCACGCCTCTGAGGATTGATTGGGGAACAACTTGCCAAGCCTTAAAGTAAGTACTCCACATTGCTTTGCCAGCAGTACCCCCTCTTATG
>JALZGI010000503.1 GCA_030861105.1 Thermoproteota archaeon | reverse complement strand
GTCTATGGCGCTTGGATTTCCCTGACACTTAGGTTCTTAAAGTCCCAAACCAGATTATCAGACCTAAAAGTGGCAATAGATCCGCCGTTAGTAAGGACATAATTTTTAGGCCTGCCACAGTCCGCACTGTTAAATTCACTGTCCGGAGCTCTTGCGTACCAATCCCCGTTGTCTAAAAGATCTGTGATCTTTACCCAATAGTTTGTATTCCGGTTATCAATATAGGATTCCAATTTCACGGACGTATTATTGTTGGTATTGTACATTATTGCCTTGAAACCCACCCAGCGATTAAGCACAGAATCCTTCAATTTATCCTCCCTGCCTCTTTCGTCAGTGTAGCCTCCAGGAAACCAAATTTCTTTTTTCCATCCCACTGTCCCATTTATATCCAAAATCGCGGTATATGCAGACCCTTCACATGGATTTTCTGTATTATGTTCTCCGCCACGTGCCAGCCAATTTAAATCGAAGTCATCAGTGGCAGCCTCAGGATTTCCTTTAATAGGAACTTGGTCCACAACTCTTGCGTACCCTGTTATCTCTACATTTTTCCAAGGCTCAGCACCCGAAGGAGTATCTACATTCAAACGAACGTTAGAGTTATTGATCCGCCATGAACCGTCATCCTGCCTCGTGATATTATGATCAGAGGTGATAAAAAAAATCCCGTCACTTCTGGGGTCGTTCATATTAATAAACCATTCTCTTCCATCACTCCTTGTCGGATATATTTTTTTTATTCCAAAGATATCATTTGTCGTTGAATTGGAAGATGGAGATGTCTCCGGGCCATTGATACTAGTTGGACTGGGAACTTGCAAAAGAACCTTACTGCTCCCAGTCTCGCTAATGGCAGCAGCCAATTTATTGATTGTCGGAGGGAGATCAATCATTGACAAAAACTGAACAGTACTTATTATTTGGAAAATAAGAAGTATTAATAGAAAACCGTAAAGCAGCAAGTGATTAATCTTCATACGGAATGTATTATTTTCGTATCCATAAGTAAATCTTGTGGTTAAATTTTATGTCGTTTGCCTTGATGCATTTATATGGTAAAGTTTACCTCAGGAAAGGGCTTGTACAGCGGCAAGATATCCGTTCCTAGATATCCATAACTTTATCTGGTCGTAGACTCAATAGTTTACATTACCTACCCACTTAAAATATGCCAGGGTTTTTTAGTGATGCTAATGCTGTTTAATCGTAACTGATTAACTGGGCTATTCCATGAATAGTGTAGTCATCCATCACAACCGCAACCTTCCTCGCTGAGATTGTAGGTGTTAATTTTGTACATCCGAGAGCAGTTCTCGCAAATGCTTTTATTAGGATTATTATTAGAGTGAACGGATTTAATTTCTGTATCGCAAAACGCACAGACTCTTGTGTCTTTAGTATAAGCACTGGCCACAAACAATTATTGGAACAAAGCCTTTTAAAGTTCTTCGGATCAAGTCATCAATTGACCTTAGACAGATTTTCGTCTGTTCCACTCCTTATACATTTTATTGGATTCAATGTATCTTGAAATCGGCTATGCGCTCTAGGCAAAATCCGTTTTCTTTTGCTCATATTCACTAAGAATTTAGATTCCATTGTAAACAATTATAAAATATCAATATGGCTCGATTCCATGCGTATAAGAGAGCCAGGAGCCAAGAAACAGGCTAATGCGCAATTATTTTCTAGTCTTTTTTGTGTTTTGTTATCTAGCACTATTGACACTTAATCTCTTTTTGTTGAGTTCAAATGCTTCGACTTCCGAGACAATGTTGATTCTAGAGCAAAGCAGATTCAAGGATTTAAATGGAAATTTAAATATCGCAGGAGTTGTAAAGAATGATTGAAGAATACCAGTATATGTTGTTGTTGGACTAGGCACTCAGTTAGCAACTTGGTCGGAACGGCTATTTCCATGGGCTGAAATAGTCAAACAGCAATTTTCAACCTATTCTTATCGTTTGTGAACAATTAGACTGGTAAATTACATAAGCTAACGAATAACTTTTTCAGATCCTCAAAACAAAAGAAGACACCTATGGGGTCGGCCGGATTCGAACCAGCGGCCTCCAGCGCCCGAGGCTGGCATCATACCAAGCTAGACAACGACCCCAGGATCCGAATAATCGTTTCGATATTATATAACTTTGATTAACCATTACAACTCCTCTTAGCAAAATAGACAGGCCTTTCGCTATTTGTATGCCATTAGGATATACACATCAGAGATATTAGTAAACGTCTCTATCAAAAGTATTCTTACTTAAAGAAAGCTACTGTGTTAGCATCGAGCTTATG
>JALZGI010000493.1 GCA_030861105.1 Thermoproteota archaeon | reverse complement strand
GTTAGAGATAGTAAAACAGCTACCATGTTTGTTACAGCAGCCATTTCTTAGTCAGTCCTAGGTTATATCCTGTTTAACATTTAAGATTTTTGTTGCTGCAAGTATTGTTGGTAGTTGAAATCAATAAAATGAAGTTGAATATTTTTCAAAGTTTCTTCCTTCTAGCATTTTGATAGAGCATTCATATAAAGTCGCAGGAGGTAGAAACAGCGCGGCATCAAGATACCAAAGCTATCTCTCGGGACTGCCGCGGCTTGTTAGACCAATATATCGTTTATCGTTCGACTAACTTACGGGCAAGTTAACAGAGGGCTTACATGTCCCTCTGCTATTTCTGACAGATGCATCCTGTGATTAAAAAACAAAAGGAGTTTTTACTTCTAACCAGTAAATGTTCGTGGCATATCATATATTAGATAGATGCAAATGTGATTATCTTTAGATTTATCTTTGATTCAAACCAAGATAAGGCTGGAGCATTTAATCACCTTTGGCGATGCCATTTTTGCTTTTTCCATAACTTTCATGGCTGTCTCAATCGAGATACCGAACTTATCAGAGACTCTCTCCCAAACACAAGTCCTTCAGACCTTAATAAACGAGCTGGGAACACGATTTGCGATTTATGTGATCAGTTTCTTTGTTATAGGAGCATATTGGGTTTCCTATCATCAAGTCTTCAACCATATAGTAGATTCCCATGCAATAATAGTATGGCTAAGCCTTGTGTTCTTATTCTTCATTACACTCATCCCTTTTGCTGTTGACCTTCAGGTAGATTATAACTCCTATCATATTATATTCATACTTTATGCATTAGTTCTGATTATGGCTGGTCTATCTGTAACCTCGATTTGGCTGTATGCAAAAAAGAGGAGATTGACTGACAAGACTCTGAGTCATAAAGAGATGAAGAATATCCTACTTGAGTCTCTTCTCTTGCCTTCTGTCTTTGCAATCTCAGTTCTTATTTCAATTATTGACCTTCAACTGGCATATTACTTCTGGATTGCCATAATACCTGCAAAAATAATAATACGCAAAAGATATAGAGAGCAGACTTAACAAACATTTTGACAGTTATGAACTATAACAATAAAAATGAAGGCCTCTCTATCTCGACCCTCTTAACCGCTCTATAACAATCGTCACAATAGGTCTTACTCTATAGATATACTCTGCTTCATCGTCTCCGAATACATGGTTGCATTCTACGCACTTGATTAACATTTTATGGATTGCTAGAAGACAAGGAAATATTTTGCTATCCTTAAAAAATAATCTTATATAGAATGGCCTGGACAATATTGTTAAGACCTAAATATCCTAAGATAGTATCCAGCCAGCTAGTTGTCTTATCCGTAGGAAGGTCCTAGACTCGACTATGGCTATGGTTTGCGGTATACGACTGGTTGAGTCTCCTGCGGTTTCTAATTCTATTTCCATTCCCATATTTTCAGGGTTCCTCTTCCATACTCATCTATGTCATATTCAAAAGGTCCAATTAGATTATTTAGATAGGAGAGTTTGTTTGTGGCAGAAGATTCGCCGCTAGTTGCCAGTCCCTGTCTGTCTTTGGTCATTAATACTCCCTTGGCTTCACCATACAGAATATCATTATTGCCACTGGTAGGAGTAGTCCAAAATGTTGTTGTCTCTGTAATATCTATACCTCTAAAATTTGCAAAAGCATAGATAGTACATTCTATTCTCGTCCTGTTCGGATCCTCTAATATTCGTTGAGACATGATTTTGATATCATTTAGTTCATACAGGATGTTGCCAAGCATAGTTCGAGTTAAGTTTAGGAAGTGAAAGACAAAATAAAAAGTTAGATGTTGGATGCGGGACGGGAGCCCTCAGTAATGTCTTACGTAGCTAGTAATCTCAAGACCACGATTTAATGTTTTTCTATTTTTGGTCCCCAAAGTGCCCCAGATCTTCGGCCAGAGGGATTCTTCATGAGATAAAAAAAGGATGTTAAAATAAAATCCCTAAATGAAACAGGCTTATATTGCGTTAGATGTCATGATGAAGTTGTATAATTTACTGCCGGGCTATTTACGATAACATCTGTTTCATCAATAGTCAGCTCTCCGTTGCTCTGCGCTGCCAGTATCTCTTCCACTGATTTTAGTTCCCTTGCAGTAGCATTATCATTCCATGTCACGAAATTTGATTCCCATATAGGACTGTAATCTTGGTCTCCGGGAACCGCATTTGCTACTGGGAGCTGGAATCCATTGGGTCCATCACCCTTAACTCCATTTAGAAATAGATATCCCTGACCACGTTCTGATTGTGGCGTCTGTACTAAGACAGGAGCATAATTGATTGGATAACCAGTATTATTTTTAATAGATTCGACAGCCTGTCTATCAGAAGCATCTGTTGCTATGAAATAGGCAATTTTTCCATCTACATATCCTTTTGAGACTGGTATTTGTACAGTAGGAAGCGACTGTTGTTGGTTTGGTTCTTGTTGAGCCAATGCCTCCTGTTGTGGGACAAGTGGGGTGAAAGTGACTGTGCCAGGCGAGACCAAGACCAAGAAGAGAATCATCGCCATGGCCAGAACCAGAGATTTTAATTGTATTTTGTGTATGCTCGAGTTCATTGAAGCAGATTAGAGTTAACTGATTATTTAAGCATACCAGTGATGCATGAGTTAATGATGCGATGGAGATCCAAGGTTCAGTGAGTTAGCCACCTTTTCGTCCACAGAAGCTCCATGTTTGCTGAATCTCCTGCGGTCTTAAATTAGGTCTCCCTCCCTCCAGACGTTAATAGTCATTGCTTATATCCTTAGAGACACTTGAGCTAGCTCCGTTCTCATTGGTATGTCGTAATTTGTGTCAGAGAGTATATTCCACAATCGTAGTAGGTCAATCGCACTATTCGGTCGGTAAGAAATACTGCAGAAGATGCGAGTGTTATTTTGTAACTCCTAAAGTGTTCTGTGAATGCTGTGGAATGCAGCTAAGAGCTAATCCACATTGTTGGAGGGTGTATAAGGAAAAGGTCAGAGCTAAGAAAAACGATTTGGTGATGGCTCAACACTTGCAACAACTTAATTGGAAGACAAGAAATTAAACTGTGTAAATAGTGCAATCAGTCCCCAGAGTCAGCAGCTCTTGCCATGTAGAATATGATGGATATGCGGAGAAGATTTGTATAAAAAACTAAAAATGAGATATCCAATATTACTGAACTAATGTTTCTTACCAGCCCATTTCCTCATCCATTGCAGTATGTTAGTGACTAATTCAACAAGTTCTTGCCCTTTGGTAGTTAATGTATATTCTACCCATGGGGGTATTTCATTATACCTGTGCCTTTCTGGTATGCCGCCCTCTTCTAGTTCTTTGAGTCGAATAGATAGAGTTCTCGTGCTAAAGCCCTTCAAGGCTTGTCTGAATTGTTTATGTCTTACTGGACTGGTTTTGCAACATAAAGGAATTAGTATTTCAAGTGTTCCTCTTTTTGTTATTAAATTTCTTAATTTTGCAGTTTCAGACATAAGCAATGATGCGTCATAGCCTTAGAAATTACAATCAATGTTCTTGTTTAGAACAGGAAGCCCTTTTCCCCTTTCTCTCCTCGTGCCAATAGTTTCCATATTTGCACTTGCTTTGGTGCAATCGTTTACACGTGATAACTTAATAGTTTTGGTTATAAACAATAGTATATGCAAGAACAACAAATTAAAGAAAAAATTAAAGAAAGATATGGCAAAATCGCATTAACAGGAACTGAAACTTGTTGTGCACCAACTAATGAATTCAAAGGTGGTAAATCTGGCAGTAGTTGCTGCTCCCCATCTGACACTGCAACAGTTGTGGGTTATGAGAGTAAAGAACTAGAATCTATACCTAAGGCTTCAGTTTTAGGAGTAGGTTGTGGGGCTCCTTTACATCATGAACGCGTTAAAAAAGGAGAAACTGTTGTTGATTTAGGTTCTGGAGCAGGAATAGATGTATTTTTGTCAGCCAATAAGGTTAGAGGATCTGGTAAAGTAATAGGCATAGATCTAACTGATGAGATGTTGGAAAAAGCAAGAAAGAATGCAAAAGAAAACGGTTATACAAATGTAGAATTTAGAAAAGGAGATATAGAGAAAAGAATTCCTGTTGAGGATAATTTTGTGGATCTTGTTATTAGCAACTGTGTTGTAAATTTGACAACTGATAAAGTGAACACATTCAAAGAGGTTCATAGAATCCTAAAATCAGGGCAAGGAAGAATGGTAATTTCTGATTTGGTAACAGATAAAGAGGTGCACGGAGATTCTGTGGATTCTGACAAGTGGTGTAGTTGTATTGATGGCGCATTAACAAAAGAGAACTATCTTGATAGCATTAGAAAAGCAGGATTTCAAAATCCTGAGATATTGGAAGAGAAATCGTATACTCTAGAAGAAAGCGGAAACAAAGTTGATGATAATAAGAGGAGAATCAAAAGCCTTGTGATAAAGGCGATAAAATATTAGAAAAGGAGAAATCAGAAAGAGAGAATAGATAAATATGTATAGATATGTATACTCTCAGATGTGCTGACTGTGAATGCTATCCAAAGGATTGTAAGGAAAGCAATTCTCAGAAATATGTCCAAATTGCACACGAAAGAATGTTATTGCTGGGCTTGTCTACTTTAACTGGTGTAAGACAATCACTTCTGCTTATGTGACTACTATAGGTTGTTGCCCTTCTTTATTCTATATAGTGTATGCTACTATTCCTAAATGAGTAGAGAGTAAAAGTGTTCGTCATCTAGCCGTAGTCTATATATTTTGTTACTTTTTACCAAGAATACCCCATTATGGGCATCAAATAATTTAAACAGGTCATCGAACGATCCAGTAAGAATACTTTTTGCGTTTGAGATACAAAATGTAAGTCCAGGAGTGGATTTTCTCTCATACCATTCACAAAACCCTGCTGCCTTTTTTACAGACTCCTTATGAGCAAGATCTTCAACTAAAAAAGCAACGGTAAGAGGGAGTAACCTTCTGCCACTACCTACAACTTCATTGTTGATATTTTCGAGGACTTTGGTTGTAGCTTCTTGTGGCCTTTCTAAAAACTCATCATAATTATTAGCGGTTGAATCAAACCACTTTCTTTTGTTCAGAATTTGTATACCGGAATGGTTTGCTGAACCACAAAATGATTTAAACCAATTATCTGAGGCTAATTTATCAATTTCACCTAGTACCTTGCTTAACGATACGTCATCAGAATATAGAATTAAATTGTGTCGATGTCGAACTTTTTCATAATTTTTAATCCATTTGTCAACAGCATCTGTCACAATTGATGCCAAAGTAGTGTGGTTGTTCGCAGCTATCTGGGTCGCCTTTACGTGAAGTTTTTCATCGAAATCTCTAACGAATAGGTCTTTTACCATGTCTCTTGATGACTTTCGCTTATTCAATTACTCTTATTAAGATATCTAGATATCCAAGTCCGATACAATTAAATACTAGATATCCAGATAT
>JALZGI010000450.1 GCA_030861105.1 Thermoproteota archaeon | reverse complement strand
ATGGAGGATCAAGAAAAAGAGACTTGAAATACTACGTTGGCTGCTCGGGTTGGAATTATCCATCGTGGACAGAGTTTTATCCTAAGACCCTAAATTCAGATGATTACCTAGCGTATTATTCCAAGATATTTAATTTCGTAGAAATAGATCTTGACACGGTCGCAAACCAACACAGCACAAGCCAGGGGCAGCAGCAACAACAACTCCTACAACAAAAAGGCAAAAGAAATAATGGATTTAGAGATAACATGCGTGATCTTAGAGGTAGTAATGATGATAATAATAATAATAGTAGTAATAGTAATAATAGTAATAACTCCAGCAATAATTACCCAAAAATTGGCTCCTCTATTGTCGCCTTACCTAATAAAAAAATAATCAAGAAATGGTCGGATGTAACTCCTAGCGATTTTCGCTTTAGTTTAAAGTTGCCCATTGCTCTTTCAAACAATATAGACAAAGTTGGAAATTTTCTGGAACAGCTTGCTCCACTCGAGGAAAAGATTCTTGCACTACGAATTCATCAGACTATTCTGACTTTGAAGAACGGCAGACAATGGCTTGAGGACCTATTAGATATCTGTACCTATCATGGTTACTCAGCAGCATTGGAATTTGATCATTACTCATGGTATCAGGATTTGACCTATCATATCTTGAAAAGTCACAATGCTGCTCTGATTTGGTTGGATATAGTGGGACATACACGACATTATTACTATCCTGCAGTAACTGGGGATTTTGTTTATCTGAGGATAAATGAAAATGAAAGAAGATGGGTTCAGAGAATTAAAGAAGAAGAACAACAAAACAAGCAGGAGCAGATGGGAAGAAGTAAACAAAACTACTCCAGAGATAATGGATTGGAGTTTGCAATCATTGTAGCTGATAGACCTCCTGAGGTAAACAAAATTCTAACCTTATTATCTCTGCCACAGAGAAAATATGGTCATAATCAGTGGATTGGCAGAATAATATTATGTGTTGACCTGAACGCATTCTTTCCATCATGCGAAGAACTAAGAGATCCATCATTAATAGGAAAGCCACATGCAGTAATCATGACTGATCAGAATAGGGAGAATATAACTAAAGGTGCAGTAGCGTCTTGTTCCTATGAAGCTAGGAGATATGGTATCAAATCAGCTATGTCCCTCTCAAAGGCAAAAGAACTATATCCAGACCTTATCTTAAACCCAGTTGACATACCATATTATAGAGAGGTATCCGACAAAGTAATGAGAATATTAGAAGATTATGCCGATTCCTTGGAGCAATCAAGTATAGACGAAGCATACCTTGACTGTACTCTCAAAATTAACTCCAATCCATTTGCTACTATTGAGGACTATGCATTACAAATCAAGAAATCAATAAAGGAACAATGTGGACTTTTCACTTCGATAGGTGTAGCCAACACCAAATCGGTAGCAAAAATTGCATCAGATTTTAAGAAACCTGACGGTCTTACAATCGTCTCGCCAGACAAACTGTCAGGTTTCCTTCAAAACTTGAGTGTGGATGCAATATCTGGAATAGGAACAAAAACGCGGCATACCTTAAGAGAGGAATTTGGTATTGATACTATTGGACATCTTGCAAGTCAAGATGTTCAGAGGCTAATAGAGAGATTTGGAAAAAGACATGGCTTGTGGATGTGGCAAGTTGCCAATGGCCGTGATATGGAGGCCGTCATTCCTAGACAAGACAACTTATCTATCAGTTCTGAACAAACACTTTATCCATTTACAAGGGACAAAGAAAAGTTGTTAAAATACCTAAACGAACTGATTGAAGAGGTTTACAGCAGAGCAAACAAAAAGGGTTACCAATTCAGAACAGTTGGAATTAAGATAGTAAAATCAGACTTTTCAATAGAAACAAGAGAATTGTCATATTCTAGCTATCAGAATAAACAAGAGAGTATAGCCGCTGTTATCGAAAGCTTGCTTGATAAATTTCCATTTCTTTACCATGAGGAGAAAAATGCATTCAAAAATACAAGTACATTGACTGTTCGAAAGGTAGGAATAAAGTTATCAAATCTAGTTCGTTTAGCTAAGGTAAGACCACCAGAACAAAAAACAATGTTAGAATACATGTAATATTCTTATGATCATAATCATTTTGGCATCTTGGATAATCAGATTAACTTGATATCAAAGGGAGTAAGAGGATCTAAATAATCCACATTATCAATGAATAATTGATCCTTCTAAATTGAACTTGAATACGGAATAAACGTATGTAGTTGAACCTTCAGTGGGGATTTGACTGAAGCTAAAGGGTCACAAATAGTTTTACTAATTGTCAATCAACATAGTTAGTTGTTCTACTCCTTATTCCTTACCCTGTTCTTGGATAGAGACGTTGCTAGAAGTAATATTCCTTCTCATCTCCATTTTCATAGAATTCCAGAACCTTTTTTTTAAAAGCGCAATACATTCCTTACAAATGACTACATTTTGTCCCTTATTGTTATCCATTTGATTTACGAAATCAAATCGTTTGCCGCAATCAATACACACTTTGTTATTTTTGTCTTTTTTTGCTGCCAATATCCACTATCAAAAGATAATTGCAGATCACAATTATTAGCTTTTCATTCATTCATTCATTTTACTTATTGTAAATTACCCTCTATCAATTAGACATGGTTACACATGGGTTACAATTCGCCAAAATTCTGCTTCCAGCTTCCTCTCATGCATCTTTTCCATATTTTAATAAGATATGGAAGTTATATGTGGTATCACCGTTAGATCATTATCTCTAATACCAGCCTAATTTAATCTTCATTCTAAGATATAAAAATAAGAGATATTTAATTATAAAGTAAACCCTGTATATTGTTATTTTTTTTAGTCTTAATAAGCGATACTTTATGAAAGACACAGCTCTAAATCTTGTAGGCATGACAGTTTATTAACTCATTCTGTTACAACACGGCAACAATAAGTGGGACGGAAGACAACCTTGGAAATTAGGCAGTGTATTGGTAACTCACGACCTGTCTTTGGAGAATATTCATATTTCGTCATATCATAATGATTGTCGTAATCGATGCAGAGGCCAGATTGGGATACTTACTTCATGCTACAGGCAGAAATAGCGAAACTAAGATCTAACTGTCTTTCGAGACATATCGGTG
>JALZGI010000475.1 GCA_030861105.1 Thermoproteota archaeon | reverse complement strand
AGCCAGGTATGTTCGTAGGAAAATGCTTAGCTCCATGTCTAGGGTTTCCACGTAAACTTATTTGATTGTTTGAAGAATTCATATGGATTGTAAAGAGTAACTTTTTCGATCTGCTTTGCATCAAACTCCCCCGACTTCCTCATTTCCCTAGCAACCAAAGGGACACTGAGTGGGTCAGAAACCCCCCAATCAGCTGCGCTATGTACCATAATTCTGTCTGTCCCATATTTTTTTATTATATTGATGGCCCTTTCTGGTGAAAGCTTTGTTAAAGGGTAGACTGATAGGCCGGCCCACATCCCTAGCTCTAGTGTTTGGTCAACTGTTTCCTCCACATTGTGATCTACTAATATTTTCCCCCTGTCATACTTTTTGCTTATATCTTCGTGAAGTATTCTCTCAATTCTCTTCATCCCTTCAGCCTTGTTATTATGCGGTAAATGAATTGTCATGAGCATATCTTTTTCTGAGGCGATGTCCATTTGTTTTCTAAAAATCTCCTCCTCCAAGTCATTTATCAAATTATAGCCTATCTCGCCTACGGCTACGACTCTTTCCCGGTCCAAATATCCATTGCTAACCATTGCTTCTAGAGCATTTAATGCCAGAGGTCTTTCTGCGGCCTCTTTAGGGTTTACTGAAATGCATACGAACTGTTCTATCCCAAATTCTTTTGCCCTAATCGTTTCAAATGTAATCATATGCTCCCAATAGTCCTCGAAAGTACCCACAAATCTTCTCGGAGCACCGAGCCAAAAGGAGGGCTGAACAATAACTTCTATGCCTGCTTTAGACATCTTATCATAGTCATCAGTGGTTCGAGAGTACATGTGAATATGAGGATCGAAGTATCTGCCCACGGTTTATGCCCTTCTTCTTTCCCACCATTATATTAAGCAAATGTTCCTGGGTTGAATAAGGTAACATCAATATGCTAATTCGAAAGAACCCTCTTACAGCATGCTAGATATCAAAGTGCCTGCTATAGCCCTGAAGCACTGGGTCGATGATTCCGTCTAGCAAAGACAGATTTATGAAAGTAATATATTAATCGAAATTACTCCTGTCAACGTCAATTGTCTTCATCGGTAATCCAGGATATTGAACCCGTAGATGATTCGTCGACTTTACAGGAATTAGAGCAGTTAGCATCATCTCTAATGCTAAACCCTGTCTTTGTCTGCGTGATTTCATATACTTCAACCTGTGAGATCCCCGGGATCACCGTTGCAGGAGCCAATCCGTTACTACTAAAGTTTACATCTCCAGCAGATGCTGAGTTTCTCTATTATGGTCATTGTAAATGCATAGACAAAATTCCCATAACACCTGATGGTAAGCCTACGCCTGCCTTAATTACGCGAGCGGCTCTTAAGTTATCAAATATTCCATTTTTCGTGGTCGAAGCAGGCTCGAAAATAAAACCTTCGATTCCTCATATCTCATTTAATATTCCACCTGGCAATAATATACAATCTGGATCTGGTCTCTGTATTAATGATGTCAAAAAGGCGTTCGAATATGGAGTTATCCTCGGGGGTCAGCTTGGACGATCAAATAGCACTGTAATTATCGGCGAAAGCATACCCGGCGGAACCACTACTGCACTTGGAATATTGATGGCGCTTGGTATAAATGCAAAAAATAAGATCAGCAGTAGCATGCCTCAGAATCCGCACGCCTTAAAAAATCAAACGGTTTTACAAGGAATGAAGAATGCAAACATTTCATTCGGAGATTTAAAAGGAGAACCACTTAAGGCTATCTCAGCACTAGGTGACCCCATGGTCCCATCAGTAGCTGGTATAGCAGAAGGGGTTCTCAAGCTCAATTCTCACAATACTCATGTAATGCTCGCTGGAGGGACTCAGATGACTTCAGTCCTTGCTGTTCTGAAATTAATGGATTGTCCTCTTGAAAGAATCTGCATCGGAACGACAGCATATCTTGCCGAGGATAAATCCTCTAACCTTGTCCATCTCGTCAAATCCATATCTACAAAAATTCCTATTTATAAATCGGATCTGCAT
>JALZGI010000469.1 GCA_030861105.1 Thermoproteota archaeon | reverse complement strand
ATGCATCACAAGAGGCATTATATGATGATGTTCTTGCGAATTATCAAGCAAAACTTGCAAAGAAGATTGCCATGCGTATGCGTTTAAGACTTCCTTATGAAATTCGCCAACTTTATTGTAAAAAATGTAAAGAGTTTATCCTACCCGGAATAAGCTCAAGAATTAGGACGGGCAGGTCAAGACTCAAAGCCATAAGAATAACATGTCTAAAGTGTGGTCACATCTATCGTAAAGTATTGTAACAAATTAACTTTCAACCTGGAATATTACTTAAAATAAGGATTTATAGGGGAATAGAGACTCATCAATTACAATGGCGAAGGCATATGATATTCCTGCTAATAAACTTATAGATAAACTGAGTGAACAGCTAAAAAAAGAGAAGAAGATCGAACCTCCTATATGGTCTGCTTTTGTCAAAACCGGTGCCCATGTTGAAAAGATACCCCAAAATAAAGATTGGTGGTATACAAGGTGTGCCTCATTATTAAGAAAGGTTTACATGAACGGTCCAATTGGTATTTCAGATCTGAAAAGTGAGTACGGTGGTAAAAAACAGAGTGGATACAACCTTTCACACCATAAGGATGCCGGAGGAGCTATTATCCGCAAGTCATTACAGCAGCTGGAGGCAGCAGGTTATATAGTAAAGAAGGATAAAGGCAGGCTAATATCCCAAGAAGGAATGAAAAAAATTGACAAGTTGGCAACGGAGATCTACAAAGATATCATCAAAGCTGCGCCAGAATTGCAAAGATACGCCTGACCTAAGCTGGTAGGAGAGGAAGATGTCAATTCCACAACCCCAACAGCCTAATGATGAAGAATCAAGAAGACGCGAGGCCGAAGCTGCCGCAGTACGACAACGCGCTCTTATGGTTTTGCTAGAACCAAATGCTCGACAGAGATTAATGAACATTAGGATTGTCAAGCCCGAACTTGCTACTGCTGTCGAAAATTATTTAATAAACGCAGCCTCCTCCGGAAGACTAAACAGGTCTATCACGGATGAAGAGTTAAAGCAAATATTATTAAGCATACAGCAACCCAAAAAAGATTTTAAGATTAATAGGCGCTAGTTGATCTCTATAAACCATTTAAATGTCCTATCATTATATGTCGGTTCCTGAATTTTTTAGACGCCTAAGAAACACAGTTCTGCCTAGATTGCTGTAGTCTGTAGTCTGTAGTCTGCTGTTTATCGATACTACGTTTGTGAAATATCAGTACTGATATAAGCTGAAGAAAAATATTTCATCTCCATTTCTAATTTCAGACTAGAATTCTAGACGGAGCACAGCAAGATACAAAGAATAAAAGGTGCCGATGTACCTACTGCGTTAACTATATTAAGGCTAAATATTCTTCTCTCGTCATGAAGGCAGCCGTATTCAGAGAATATAATAAAGATCCAATGCAAGTAGTAAAAATTGAAGATGTAGATACACCGAAATTGAGACCTACCGAGGTTATGATAAAAGTCGAGTCAGCGGCATATAACTATAATGATCTTTGGGCCATTTGGGGTGAACCAGTTAAAACTCCACTACCTCATATTTCAGGTAGCGATGTGGCTGGCACAGTAGTAGAAGCTGGAGAAGATGTGACAAGATTCAGAACAGGTGACAGAGTTGTGTCCCATTCGAATATGAGTTGCAGGGTATGTGAAAGATGTACTGATGGAAGAGAGTTTGACTGCGATAACCGATTGATATGGGGATTTCAAACCGGCCCACTTTGGGGAGGCTTTAGCCAGTATACACATCTGCCAGAAGTAAATGTCGCCAAAATACCTGACAATGTGTCCTTTAATGATGCTGCCGCAGTGTCAATGGTTGGTATGACCTCGTGGCATATGCTAGTAGGAAGAGCGAAAATAAGGCCAGGTCAGACAGTCCTCGTCATGGGCGGCACAAGCGGTGTAGGAATGGTAGGCATTCAAATTGCAAAATTATACAATTGTACGGTTATAGCAACAGCAGGAAATAAAGACAAAATGGACAAGTGTCTGGAAATAGGCGCAGATCATGTGGTTAATCACAGGGAGGCAGACTGGTACAAAAAGGTACGAGAAATAACTAACAAACAGGGAGTTGATATTGTATTTGAACACATAGGTAAAGCAACCTTTCCACAGGAGGTTGGTCTTTTGAAAAATGCTGGAACACTTGTCGCTACGGGGGCTACTACTGGTTACGATTCAACTATCGACTTGAGGTATCTTTTCTTTAAAGGAACTAATTTACTTGGATCAACACAAGGGACTAAGGCTGAATTGGAAGAAGTAATTTATTGGACAAGCAAGGGTAAAATTAAACCTGTAATTCACACAATCCTTCCGTTTAGTGACATGGTTAGGGGTCACACCATGATGGCAAAGGCTGAACAGATTGGGAAAATTGTAACTACCCCACAAAGGCTCTAATCTTCTCCTCATTATTCCTACTGTATAAGATCTGATCCACACAATTCTGTGAGGCAGGACATGTTTAGAAGCCTTATTTTTGTACCCGGCAATAGTGAGAGGTTTCTTAACAAGGCGAAGATTTTGAATGCGGATATTGTATGTCTTGACCTAGAAGATTCTGTTCCCAACGCTGAAAAAGATCATGCTAGACAGCTCATAAGGACGGCCTTAACTATGAGGAACGCTTATCGAACAAGAAATATCTATGCCAGAGTAAATTCATTTGATTCGGGACTGATCTTTGAGGATCTAAACGCTGTAATCCAGAAAGGAGTTGATGGTATAGTTTTGCCAAAAATTAGTAACGAAAACGAAATCTATGAGATCGATCGCACCTTATC
>JALZGI010000457.1 GCA_030861105.1 Thermoproteota archaeon | reverse complement strand
CGACTTAACTCTTCGTTTAGTTTAACTATTTCTATTTCCCGAGACTCTTTCTCAATAGAAAACCACAAAATTGAAGAATATCGATATAAGGAATCAGATAAATTCTACAGGGAGTATGATTTACTTTCACAAGGTGATGATGGAGAGGCCTTACAAAGACTTCGGGTTAATTTGGCGAATATAGAAAAGGAGATCTCTAACCTAGATTCGCGATTAAATGATTTGCGTGCATTAAAGCAACTAATAGCTCACCGCCTTCACAAAATAGCTAAGGATAGTTTTGAAGAAGAGTTTGAACGCAAGATATTGCATACCATTATGGATAATGCTCCAAAATCTATTTCTGAGTTAGCAAATAAATTAAATGAGGAGCCATCGTATATATCAAAAACTCTCGCTAGAATGAATAATAAGCTCTACCATGAGAACGGGAGTAAAACAGTATTTACAGAAATAAGGAACAAATAGGGCAAACAGATCGTTGCATTTGTTGTCTTAAATAGTATTAGTGATATTATTATTAAAGCGTTTTAGTAATTCTTAATAGACACCCACTCACTATGAGTGAGTAACTATTATATTACAAAAAAGTAAATAATGATACATAGGTGATAAAAATGAGTAATTGGGGAATTGAACCAGATGATTGGTTTAGGAGAGTATTTGGTGGTGCTAATTTTCCATTCTTACCTAGAAGACGAAGCAGTAATGATGACTGGTTTAGGGACATGCCTAGACAGTTTGAACAGATGAGACGAGAGATGGAAAGGATGTTTCAAGAACAATTTATGGATATCGATGAAACGAAAGTACCAAAAGGCCTCGTAAGAGAATATCAAACTCCTGAGGGAGCAAAAGTAAGAGAAGTAGGACCACTTGTATATGGGTATTCAATGACTATTGGACCAGAAGGTAGACCTAAAGTAAGAGAATTTGGTAATGCAAAGTCACTGTTTGGGGGAAGAGGGATGTCGGGTGCTGCCGCCTCTGCTGTTGGCAAACCATTAACTGCAGGAGAAATAGAACCTCTGTCAGATATAACAACAACGGACAAAGACGTCAAAGTGGTAGTCGAAATGCCTGGTATAGATAAGAAGGATATTAAAATAAGTGCATATGATAATACAGTTGAAATATCATCTGTTGACACAGCACCGAGAAAATACAGATCAGTACTTGAGCTACCACCTGAAGCGGACACTGAGTCAGTTAGGTCTACCTATAACAATGGGATACTTGAGATAACCTTTGAGAAAAAAAAGCAAACAAAGCCTAAAGGAAAAGAAATCAAAGTAGAGTAAGGATAAGATGGAGTAAGGAAAGTATCTCCAATATTTAATTTGTTAAAATATGATGATAGAAGGGTGAGAAGTAGGTTGAAAAGTGATTAGTAGTAATACTGAAATGCTAATAATGAGTTCCATCAATGATATTTCAGCAACAACTCTCTTACGAAAAACAAGGCCTATTCCTTCCAGACTTGACTATAGAATTTTTAACTTTGTGCTACTTGCAACTTAAAGCTCTCAAAAGAAATCTTAAGGTGTCGTGATTGTAAGCAGAAGGTAAGAGTAAAGCCTTGGCATCGTTCAAAGATTATAGAACATAAAAGACTCTGATAATTAGCCACTTGGTTGAATTTGCACCATATTTCATTGGGCATCAATTTCACTTTGTAGTAAAGAAGTTGTAATGCGAAAGGTATTCGTGATTGAGAAAACTTGGTTCACTACTAGCATAGTACTACTTTATAGTCACACACACATTGTGAGTAATAAATAAATATCGCTTCGAGGTAAATAATTATGCTCGCAGGAAGTCACAGCCATTGCGAGGTGGGCACCCGCTCTGGGATATGCACATAGCGGGGCTGTCCTATCAGCAGCCCACTTCACAATGGCTTACCAGTTAGGTTCCTCCTTACTCAATCATAAGTTAATAATCCCTATAAAACCCAAAGTTATAGGGTAATATAGCCGCATAAAATAATAATTATAGGCATAACAGTAGTTGTTGATTTCATTGCGATTGTCAAAGTTTTCTCCAATTTATTTCATTCTAATATTTACTCCAATAGCAATAGTCTTGGATTTTATTAATACTGATCATATTGTCATGTTCGTAATTGCATCTATTGCTCTGATTCCTCTGGCAAAGTTAATTGGTGATTCTACAGAACATCTTTCACTACACTATGGGGCAACATTGGGTTCATTACTCAATGTTACTTTCGGAAATGCCGCAGAGATTATAATTGCAGTTGTTGCCATTAATGCAGGTTTAATTGATCTTGTTAAAGCATCTATAACTGGAGCGATACTTGGAAACATTTTATTAATATTTGGATTAAGTATTTTAGCAGGTGGAATTAGATACAAAGAGCAATATTTCAGCCGAGAAAATGTCGGACTTCAATCTTCCATGTTATTTCTCGCAATTATAGGACTAGCTATTCCTACTATTCTAACTAACACACTAAATACC
>JALZGI010000445.1 GCA_030861105.1 Thermoproteota archaeon | reverse complement strand
TTACAATTTAATGATAGGGTCATAGTTCAGTCATAAATACGGGAGGAACTATATAACTTTGAATGGAATGAGTAAAAATTTTATATCAGATATTTTTGACATATTTTCGGGATCCAAACACATTCCAAAATCGTGTCGGCCAAGTGATATATCCAGCACAGGAAGGTCCCAGGCTCTTATCTTTTGAGACCTATACCCTAGAAAGGAATTTCCATGTAGAAGACTTTCTACGATCTACCAATTCCACTATGTGTCTGATGTTATTGTCATATGAAATATTAAATATAACTGGCTAGATTTTCTCTCATGTCAACTAGTACCAGCATCCCAAATTGGACGGCTTCCGGTGATTGGTTTGATGTTTGTAAGTGTAGTATACCATGCCCTTGTGAGTTTGCTCAGGCCCCGACTTACGGTGATTGTGACGGTGTATTAGCATACCATATAAAAAAAGGACAATATGGTGAAGTTTCCCTTGACGGACTAAATGTGTTAGCAATAGGATATTTCAAAGGAAATATTTGGGCTGGAGAGACAAAGTTTTCAGGTGCATTCTATTTTGATGAACGAGCTAATGAAAAGCAGCGCGAAGCACTAAATATGATTTTCACTGGGAAAGCAGGTGGATTTATGGCAGAATTTGCCAAATTATTAGGAGAGGTCAAGGGAATGGACTATGCTCCTATCAAGTTTGAAGTTTCAGATGACCTTTCTTACTGGAGTGCTGAGATTTCAGGAAAGGTAGCTGCAAAAGCAGAGGCTTTGACTGGACCTACGACTCCACCAGGAAAAAGAGTACAGACTATTAACCCACCCGGGAGCGAAGTAGGACCAGGAGTAGACGGAGTGATTGCAACATGGGGAAAAGCCATAGAAGATAGAGTTGATGCTTCAGAGGTTGGATACAAATGGGAGAGAAAAGGCAATTCTAGTAAACATATTCCGTTTGGATGGAGCGGACCATAGTTCTTACACTGTTGAAGAGTGTATAATGGTAGCTAATCACTAAATATTATAGTCCACAGGGAGTAATAGGGCCAAGAAAGGACAAAGACTATAGTTAGTGCCCGCAGGTAAGGGCCCCAGATCCAGCGATTTCGAAGTCCATTCATCATTGAGTCTTCCTGTGGGAGATTCTAAATAAGATAAATTATCTACAAATTTCAGAAGACCACTGCATAGCTAGCAACTCTGCTAATACATTCAATGATGGAACCTCACATTATAACGACAACTTCAACTTCAACTTCAACTGATATAGAGGGGAAATATTTGAAGAAAGATTTAAGTCTAATTCTCACTCCAAACCTGCTAACGATGACTAGTTAGTCAAATTTTTTCCGTTGTACTGTATGAAGTAAACCTGAGTCCTTTCTTTTAAAGTTTTGCGATGCCGCCATGCAACGGTGGCGTATGATGAATGCTTACGTCTGGCACTGTGCCGACACTTGATATTGCAGGTTCTACCACTATCTTGCTCTCTTTCTAAGGTTGTCTTTCTTTTCAAGTATCTATGACCTCCTCCAACTCACATTTAAGGCAGAGTTGTTGGTAAATAATTCGAAAGTTTATTTTTTATAAGTTTATAGATATATTCGTATAATAATACCAGAGATGGAAAGCCATTCTTCACCATCAAAGACAATAAAAATTCTAATGTTAACTATAATGGTCATCTCATTCTTGTTATCAGTAATCACTGCCTCATCATCATTACAAATGACATCAGCATCTGTACAAAATATTACTCAAAGCAAAGAAAGTAATGGTAGAGAGACTACATTGCATATAACAAAAGATGCCACAAATTCATATACAATAGCTTCTGGTGCGTCGTTCATAGGTGCATTTGATACCTCATATTCTATAACTGGCAGTGTTAACTCAATAGAAGCATCTAAGGATTTAATAATATCTACTATAACTGAGGATTTTGGCAATTCACCTACAATTGGATATGTGAATAATGCCAGTTCTCCTTCTCCTACTCAGGCAAATCTAGACCAGCCAGGTCTTCCCAATCCCTTTGCAACCAAGGCTGATATAGACAAAAAGATAT
>JALZGI010000433.1 GCA_030861105.1 Thermoproteota archaeon | reverse complement strand
TTCTTTATTTATATTTACTACCGATGTATCTGAAAGCCGCAGATAACTAAGCTCTCTCCTCTGTCTGGCTATAAGATACAAACCAATTGGTACCACTATTGCAAGTAAGCCTACTAAAACACCTAATGGAATCCAAATAGGATGACTCCATAAATCAGGTGGGGGTGTTATTGTTTGTGTAGGTGCTGCCATGCTCGTCTAATCCTCATCCGGATTATACTGAATTTAGAGGGAAATTTCTATATTTAATACTCATTTTTATTAATCAAAGTTTAGTTGGGAAATTAATAGAAAAAAATATAATTTTTCTTAACACAACTATTACTAAGTTTTTACACAAACATGAGTAAAAAAAGTAAATGATTAATACTCATGAACAGTTCAACTCCACAGGTGCTTTTTTTACAAACCCACGCCGGGGTAAGGCAAGATAAAGCTACGCCAAGGCGTAGCTACGCAGCCTCTGGCGAGCCTGGTCTTACTATTCCCCCGGCGCGACCTACGCCACACCATCATGGTTCGCAGAACCGCAAAGGCCAGCAAGTCAAAGGCTACGTCACCGCTTCCGAATTCGCAGAGATTGAGCGACTGAAGGAAACAGGCGATGCTGAACTGAGTAGGCAGGCAGTTGTTACCAGACTCATACGCATCGGCCTGAGTGTTGCCCTTGATGACCAACATCATGCCATGATTGAACCCCGCATAGTCTCAACCATAGAACGAGTGCTCGGCCAATACACCAATCGCACTGATAGCCTCCTTGCCAAAATATTCTATTCCATGGAGTTTTTCAGGCTTCTTTTTATCCGATTTCTTAAACTGTTTGTTGGTGACAATAAAACGGTTGATGACCTTGTTACGGATTTAGAAAGAGAGGCACGGGATAATATTAAGCATGGCAATTGATAAGGTTAAATATATCTCAAAATTCGATCCCAACCGCATACAGAGAGCAAAAGCACATCTCTATTACATTGCTCACCGCAAAGGGCGGCACGGTGAAAAGATGGAACGCCAGCTTTTTAATAATCGTGGCGACGTCGCAAAAGAATATGCGTACCACTTAATAGAAGCCTCGCGGGGCATGAATCTTTTTAAGATCATTCTCAACTTCGATCCGAAACTTGAGGATACCTTCAAAGACTTGGATTTACGAAGCATTACTCATCATGTCATGCTCAAGGTCAAAGAGATCATGCAGCAGGATTTTGAGTGGGTCGCGGTGATGCACAACGATCATGGGAGGCCAAGGTTTGACGGGACACCAAAGCGCCACATTCACTCAATGGTCTTTGTGAATGGACGGCTAGAGAGACACCACCTTGCGATGCTTCGAGAGGTGGCGCATGAGCAGGCAATGAAGCAACGTAGACAGCTTGATCTAGCGCGGGAACACCGTCAAGAACTTGCAGGTCAGCAGCAAAGACAGTGGTCCATCGACCATCTATCGACCTCCTATCGACCTGTCGGAATGGCCGGAGGCAAAGCACGACGAATGAGAAAAGCAAGACAACCAACCATTCCCTGCCCTTTTGGTGGAATGCACTCCGCGGTGAAGCTCAATGGAAAGGATAAGTATTACTGTTCGGTGCATGAGAGGGTGTATGAGCGGGAGCAGGAGTTGAGTCTCTAACTCTCTATGAAAAACTTTTTATATCATCTTTATCTATGGTTCAGTAGGGTATCTGCTTGGTTATCTACGGTTCAACACCTGCATACAGCAAGGTATGCATTTTTGCATGAGACTGCAAAAATTGCTATTCCTAAAGCTGATATTGCAAAAAAAATGCCCGCTATACTTCTTGCCGTTGGAAAATTTGACCAAGTGTTGGCTGTTTCTCCAAGGGATACACAACAAGAACTCGGAAATGTTCTCCTTGAAGGAAAAACAAGAGTTGGTAAAGGATTAAATATTGAAACGAATTGCCTTACATGGCCGTATCCCTTTATTGCCAATGATATAAAAAAAGAATTATGGTGGCGAACTGCCGGATTTCGGGAACAGGGGTTAGATGGTAAATCCTTACAGTTTGATCCGCGAGGCCACGGCGCGAGATTTGATCCGTTAGAAGGCTTGGAAACTGAATCTGATCTGCAATCGGCAGCAGCGACATTGCTTTTCAGACCGAATGAGGGGGAGAATCAGATTTTTACGGATAGCGCAATTACCATGCTTACCCAAATTTTTCTTGCCGCACGATTAGAGGAAGAGGCTGCAAAGAAAAAAGAACGTCTATTCGGTTACCCGGTTCCGTTTGACCGACCACTACCATTTGCCTATAAAATGATGAATGAGGGGTTTTACGGCGCGGCAACGATATTAAAAATAATCTCGGATAAACACAATTATTATCCAAACCTTGCCACAACATTTCTTGATATTAGCTACGACAAGGCAGATTTTAATAGCCGGTTCTTACGTGATTGTTGGAGTACATTAACCCGCCGTATGCGACGAATACTCACAAAAGAATCCGTCCGATGTTTCACCGGATCGGACTTTACCGCCAAAGACATTATTACATCGGGTGAACATCCTCTCTCAGTGTATTTATGTTGGCCGGAGCAACATTTACTTTCCCTCGCGCCGCTTATCGAGCTGGTGTGGGATTCTCTTTTCAATGGTATGACTGGCTACTATGATGATGTGCAAGGGAAGGGCTGCTATCGCGTTCTCACTGTTTTGGATGAGATTTTTCGGACAGGCTTGCCAAAGCTAAAAGATTATGCCACGACTGCCGCAGGCCGTGATATATCACTCTTAGTTTCAGCGCAATCAGATTCACAATTTTATGCAGCGTATGGTCAGTATGCCGCTGAGGTATTAAAAGAGCAATTTGATCATATCGTTAAGTATCGTCCAGCCCCCGCGGCCAATAGAACAGCACAACACTATGAGGAATCTTTGGGCTATACCTCCGGCTTTGCCCAATCCAAAACAGATCATGAAAACGGAACGAGTCAGGGAGAAAGCGAACAGAAAATACCGTTATTGCCAGGGCATGAAACAAAGCTCTTGAAGCCGAGGCGGGTAATCGTACAAA
>JALZGI010000417.1 GCA_030861105.1 Thermoproteota archaeon | reverse complement strand
TGATTAATGCTTTCATTAACACTTTTTCCTTCTTCCGACATTAATTGAACAGATGTTTCGCATTAATATTAAAATTTTCCCCCCTACGTATCTGTCTGTAGTATAATATAGTTAAATGATAATATACATCATATCTCGGGACCAGTTTCCAACTCTGACATAAATCCAACTGCACATCGATATCCGCAGGAAGGTCCTAGACTCAACTACAGTTTGCGGCATTATTCATTGGTTGAGTCTCCTGCGGTTCGTTAGACTATAGATTACATAGATCACTATCATCAACGATAGATGTTCCTTCGATATGATCATTTTACATTAGCACCATAGGCCGCAGGGAACAACAAATACAAGGGTTCTGTTCTGCCAATTCTTTATGTTCCTGCGGCTTCAAAAACTTTTATCCTCAATAGCCTTAGGATATCCGACTCGGCGAATAATCTAATAGATCTGACACGAATCCGGCCAAACCAAAAGATTATTCTCCAAGTCAAAATTCAAATTCAAAGATTCCACCGTTACATAGTGGGTATTGGCTACCGGACAGCCGGAATCGCTACCATGCCAATCATGCAGGCTCCTACTCAAGTGGTCTTGATGTTACATTATCGATATATCAACACAAAAAGATAATGCACCATTTTTCTAGACTAAAATCTGAGAAGGACTGACATTTATTGGCTTATTCATAGATTATGCTTAGGGGGTGTCTCGACCAATTGCTATAGTGCTTGTGTGTGGCATATAGGGAATACAACATGATGATAGAAAGATAGATATTAATAGGAAACGGAAAGCACTATCATTCTTTGCTTTTCTAATAAAAGAACCATAATCAGAGGTTGCCTCTGATATCGGATTGTTATAAAATACAAGAAATAGGTTATGGGATACCAGATCCATTATCTACTGGGTCTTTTGAATGAAGCTCTAGGAAATGTAATTTTTATTGGCTGTCTAAATGCAGGTTGAACCATAACTATTTCTCCCTTGTTCAATCTTGTAATATTCATTTTTGTACTTTCGTCTATCATATCATATGGTCTTGTTGATAATTCTGATGTGCCGAGTTTTGCTGTAATATGTAATCCCGTGTTTTCATGTAAAGTATAATCTACTTCACTTTTGAACTGTTGTGCAGAAAATAATATTGTATTTCTTGACTTTCCTGCAATTACAGTTTTCATAATTTGCTCTGCTACAGCAGATCTTATTCCCAGTGAGTTTGACTTTGGTAAGAATCTATTTATTTCATCGATAAATATAAGAGTATAAGTTGGTCTCCTTATAGTTCTCTTATCATTGCCATTATTATTCTCATAAATAGTATCATCTAAATTGTGTCTGACAGAGTATAATTGGTCTATGTTTTTCATTACATCCGCTACTACAAATGATTGTTCTTCAAGTGTAGGAATCATTGCAATATCTATAACAAGAATATCTCCTGCATTTATTTTTCTGATTTCTTTTCCCAGGTATGTGCTTGTTACTCGTTTATCTGTAAACATGCTAGACTTCCTATACCTCTGAAGTTGTCCAAGAAAATGCAGAAGTGTGGACTTATGAGTAATAATCTCTTCTGGATAGTCCTTATATCTAAACAAGTCCGACCAGTTTTCTACGACTTTTCCTGACTCATCATTTAATGGCCAAGATTCATAAATATAGTCAATAATAGAAGATAGGTTATAACGAGGATCGTAAGTTTCAGAAAATAAGAGTTCTAATCTATCATATACATCCCGCAGCTCATATGAATATGTCCTAGAGTTTTTAGGAATATGGATTGATAATGGTCTGCCATCTCTTCCTCTGGGCAAGAAGTAGGACACATTGTCAAAAGGTTTGACATCCAACTGAAGTAATTCAAATAGCTCTTTATCTCTCTGGCTAACACTCTCTTGTCTTTCATGTATATGTAGTAAATCTTCTTCTCGGGTATTGAAAATAATCATAGAAACTGAGTCGTTCCTTGCAAGCTTTTGGTGCATTGACTGAAGAAGAAATAGTAAGTAAGATGTCTTAAAGTTCCCTGAAATGCCTGAAGCATTTACGTGAGCGGCATCAGGTCCAGCCAAATAAGAAATAGCCAATGATACTGGAACTCTTAGCCCATTTGGCATTTCAATCACTCCCACAGGTATAGGATCTTCCATTTGTGGAATTCCTAGGGCAAATATTAATTCATCAACATTTGCCAAATTTACTGATTTATCTATTCTTACAGGCATGCTTATTGAGATGTTCCCTCTTGTTCCTTCTAGCTTTGCACCCGTATTTCCCATTACCGCGACTTTTGCAACTGTTATATCTTTTTGTTGCTGCTGTCCTCCTTCTTCTATCAGTCCAAGACTGTCTGTTTTAACTGCTTGGAGTTCCTTCACTATACCAACAGTTCTTGTATTGTACAAATTCTCTACAGAAACGAAATCAAAGGGATTGATAATTATATTCTGGTTAACTGAAAACCAGAAACCATCCATAGTACTAGGAAATTTCTCTGAAATGATAGTTCTTCCTACTTCTGAGTTAGGTGTATATCTTTGCTCATAGCTGCTAGCGTTATTATGATATACTGAATCATAGTGGGAATTATAGTCTTGGTAGTGTTTAGCTGATTTTTTGCTCTTACCTTCCATGATTTTATACCTACATAATACTTGAAAGATTCGGACCTATTTAGTTTCAAGATTCACCATAAGAAAATCGCATAAAAAGAGTTATCCTAAATGAAATATATAGATTAATTGCATTTTTATTTGTCCTTTCTGTTATACCATACTGAACCATCTTGAAGTATCACTATACCCCAAGAAGGAAAGAATGTCCTCTCTCATAATATCCTTGAATGGTTTTTTGCTTATGAAACTTGGAGATTTAGCTAACATTGAGATGTTTGTCATTCTATAGTTATCTGAAAGATTAATCTCAGTCTTCAAGGAAGTAATATAATGGCATATAGTTAGAGCATTCTTATTACTGGTATCATATCTTAGACTCCTACTAAAATAGTTCGGTAAGCCTGCGGTTACTAGGTCTACCTTTCTGTCAAATAGTATGTAAAGTATAAGAATCAGATTTAGAGGAATCCGCTAATGATCGAGAAACTAAATGTCTGCTGTTGTGTGTTTCTTTCTTGTCCTTCCTGTCTTGCTTTTCTGCCGGTCTTCTTTAAAGATGTTCTATTGCAGCTAGCTAATAAAGTGGTATTCTAAAACATATTATCTTTATCTAAATGGTATTGGAGGAACTTGGGTGAATTAACAATAAAGGCAAACTATTCGAATCTTATACCACATCACAGTAAACAATACTATCTTTTAGATTCACCGTATCTTTCATAGTGAATCAGTTCTTGAATTGGCAGACGGTTCTTTCTATTGCCTATAATCTTCTTCGCAGGATATCCAAAGCCTAATACGACTGATGGATTCAGTTCCCTTGGTATTGCAAAGTCATTCCGAAGCCTTTCTTCTTTTATTCCTGTAAATAAACCTGACCCTATTCCCTGGTTCCACGCTGCCAGTTGCATATTTTGTAACACCCTTCCTGCATCAATCATATGAAAACCATATTTTGGATTTGTTAGGACTATTATTGCAAAATTAGCACCTGAAACCCAACTCCCGCTAGTGCTATCCTCTGCTAATTTTCTGAGATTGGCTTTTTTTTCCACCAAAATAAATCGCCAGTGTTGAGTATTCATCCCGGTGCCTGTCAGTCTAGCAGTTTCAAGGATCTTCGATCTTGTCTCTAAGGGAATATCCTGCTGACTGAATTCTCTTATTTCAAGTTTGGTTGCTATACATTCAAAAGTATCCATATCATCCTTCTGGTACTACCGATATATAGTAGGTTGCTAGAAGCTTTGAATCGCGGAACTGCCATGGAAGGACTTTTTGCTATTATAACGATAGTGTAATTGTTATCAAAGTTGACAAATTATTATTTAAAATTATAGATAACCTAGTTGACACTGCACTATAATTCTGTTGATTGCATTTATAGCAAGATGGTTTATCATCGATATCTTTACTTCTGGTTGTAATTATAGTATATTAAACACGAAATCTATTATACTGTATTGACTAGGGAAATAAGAGGCGGTAAATAATTTGGATCCAAGGGAGATTCTAATTCTCTCATTTGATGCGTTGCGAGAAAGAAAAGTTAGATCTGTGCTCACGATTCTTATGGTCATGGCAGGTAGTAGTTTATTAGTAGCGGTCAATGGTTTTGGAGCCGGATTCACCGAGTTCTTTAATAAACAGTTCAACAATCTAGCACCAAATATAATTTTTGTAAGCAGCGCACAGCAAGATACCGAGGGCGGTTCGCCTGTAGGAGGAACGACTCAGCCTTCACCTAAAATTACATTAAATCAAGCTGTTCTTAGTAGAATTAGGTCATTGCCCTTTGTTACTGAAGTTATACCATCATACCAGGGAGATGTCACAATTGAATCCCAAGGTGAGTCTGAGAGCACCGCGGTTCTATCTATTGATCCACAAAAATTACTTGTGATTTCTCCTACGTTAGAGTTAACAGAGGGATCTGCAGTAAGACCAAATAGTCCCTCCAGTATACTTGTGGCTGAGGATATAGCTCACCCTCCAGGGGAAGAGACACCATTCATATTTCTAGGCCAAAGTGTAACGTTAGAATATTCTTTTGTGGATGCCAACACAGGCAAGCAAGAAGATGAATCAAAAAACTTCGTAGTATCTGGAATTATGGAGTCAACTGGAAATCCAACTATTGACGATGCAGTAGTTATTAACCTAGACGCAGGCAATACATTACTTCAAAAAGCAGGAAAGTACGATGCGTTATTTGTGGCTGCTGCATCAAGTAATTATGTTGATGCAGTAGAACAAGAAATCAGAAATCTCTATGGGAATGATATTGGAATTACGACCGTAGAAGCCATACTGGAAACTGTTAGAGAATTTACTGGTGGTATAAACGTATTTCTATTGAGTATCGCTGTAATATCGCTAATTGTGGGTGCTGTTGGAATTATTACCACTCTATACACTTCAGTTATTGAGAGAATTAGGGAAATTGGAACCCTCAAAGCATTGGGTGCTCAGAATATTCATATTATGCTTTTCTTTATCATGGAGGCTTTGATAATTGGAAGCATTGGTGCTACAATAGGGCTTCTTGCTGGAATGGGAGGAGGATTTGTTCTCACACGACTAGGACCCGGAGAAGGACCACCTCTTGATCCAGTATATCTTCCTATGGACATGGTTATGGTATGGGTAATTTCTGTTGCGCTAAGCGTTGTAGCAGGTCTGTTGCCAGCATGGAGAGCTTCGAGGATAACACCGATTGAGGCATTGAGGTCACAGTAACAATAATAATAGTTTTGACCATGCTCTGATAACATATTGTGATTGGGCTATGGGCAAAAGATACTATTATGGAATTAATGAGCATGCAGGGGTTCCAATCCTCGATGCTGGTAGTAAAGCTTATCTCTGTTACTCAATATAGTATCGTTACCTGTTAGGCTAGTACTTCTTGAGTACTTCCAAATCTCTGTGTGCTGCTGACCAGTCTAATCAACAGAAACACAAGAGACTAACTTGCCTCTCATCCAATTCTACTTTTCAATACATATGTTACTGTATTGCTGGTATCAATAATCTCTATTGTATCTTTCATACAGATAATTTACTCATTTGTTCCAGCAGCACCTTGCTCCGACTTAGAACCTGTTTCCTCTGCTCCAGCAGTACCTTTAGCCATACCCTTCTTCCTTGCTATTTCAGCTGCTTCTTCTGAATTGGTTCTTGTTTGTCCTGGTTCTGTTATCTTTTCAGTCATTTCTCTTTTGACTGCTGTAGGTTCATGTTCCTTTATTTTTGCAGGAGTCATTGGTTCTTTATCTCTATATGACGTTAAGGGATCATCTTTTCTTCCCGTTTCTGTGCCAGGGGCACCTTCTTCATAT
>JALZGI010000406.1 GCA_030861105.1 Thermoproteota archaeon | reverse complement strand
CATTGCAGGTAGTGGTTCTAGTTTTAACATTATTGACGAGTTGACCAAACTAGAACGATTTGCCCGAAAGAAACCAGTTTTCTTTAGAATTTTCGTTATAAACGATGATTACATGCTCAGGCTTTGTACCTAAAATTTGAACAGCTGCATCGGTTATTGCCTTAGCAAACTCTTCTTTTTGTGCTTTGCTCCTTCCGGGGTACATCGAGACCGAAATCAATGGCATATCAATCAATTAACAGTATGATTGAACTTACATATTAATTAATTATTCATCAATCAATTCGTCACAAGATTTCGCGGTTATAATGTAATGGTTCACGCTAAATCAGGATTGGAATATTTTTTAATCAATTATTAAGAAGATCATATTATCATTTTTACTAAGGACTTATCTCAACTCTTGACATACAAAGTGAGTGTCATTGGCTTTGATTGTCATCTATTATAATCACTCGTTCTGCTTCTTCCTGCTATATTTTTTCTATAATTTTGAGTGTGTATGAGTATAATCAGGCTTGATTGATTGAAACTGGCAGTTGGTCTATATGATTATCATGACAGACAGGGCATCTAATGATTGTTAGTTCACCAAAGTTAAAGTACGTGGCACACCAGAAACATGAAGGACATAATAGGAAATCTACTCGTTTATCAATATCATTAGGGATTTTGCCAACTGTTGCGCTGCAGCCCTCTAGACTAGACAAAGTATCTTTCCTTTGGTCAGTTTGTTTCTTATCTATTAATATTTGGTGGTTCACAAGATTAAAATATAATAATGGAGACCACACTTTATTAAAATATAAAGTTAGCGAAATTCGTTACATTTGTAAAGATCTTATGAGCTTAGGGTATAACGACCACTGGATCCATATTTCATTGTTTTTTGTTCAGTCTTCTAGTACATTGAGAGCCAATAATTAGCAGCATTGTCTCTCTTTTTGCTCTAGCAACACATCTTTTTGTTTTTGCTAACTGCTAGCCTTATCTAAATATCTATATGGTCTACGATAATAAATAAGAGGATAAATGTATGCACATACGTAATACATCATCATCATCATCATCATGTTATGGTTCCCCTACTACTAATACAATAAAATATAGAAACCCTTTTCCCATTCTAATGCGGTTGATAATATTATGAAAATCATTAGTGCCACTACTGAGACTCCTGCTATGACCAAAGAGGAAGTCGATAGATTCCTTGAAAGCAAATTGATGTTACAGATATCAACTATAGATGAACACGGTGAACCCAACATACAACCTGTTTGGTTTTATTACGATAAGAATAAAGAAAAACTCTTAGTAACAACTTCTAAATTAGCAAAGAAAATTCAAAATCTCCGAAAGAAACCAATTTTATATTTTTCCATTGATGATGAGAATTTTCCATATAAGGGAGTAAAAGGCAAGGGATCAGTAAATGTAGTAGAGGATCCAGACAGAACAGTGTCAGAAGGAGATCAAATAAGTATGAAGTACCTTGGCACACTTGATCATCCAATAGCAAAAATGATAACAGAACATTCAAAGAAGGGAGAAAACGTTATCATCGAGATAAATCCAAAGTTCTTTTCCACATGGGACTATGGTAAACCGCAGGCATAATCCACATTTCTCAAGCCGGATGCTTTGCAGTAATAATATACTTAGTGTCTACCCAGCCGACTTGTTGGGGGCTAAGTTTGTTGTACTTGGACAACAATTTATGATCTTATATAACATTGGATAAGTAACCTATAGCAAAATTATTTGCCCTGCGTTTCAAAATTTTCATGGCATATTACAAATGGTTATAGTTATTCTCATTATATGATAAAGCCTCATTATTCTAAAAGTAATACAAAACTAGCCGAAATCAATGCGCTAATCAACATGCCAAGGAGATTAACTACATTATTATCAATTCTAGATACTCCCTTTTCCCGAATCATAGATCTATTACAATGTATTGCCTTTTTTTCTAGACACGTTTTACAATGTACGCATTTATATTTTGCTTGAATAGTGGATCCCAGTAGACTATCAAGATTAGTGGCAAGCACTCCACTAACAAGTGCCGCTACAATAATAACAGAAATGTGTGACATATTATTGTTTGAAAACCATATTCCACTGATGCTTCCTATTACAAGCGATGATATTATCGCAGCAATTTCTCCTTGGAAGGTTATACCCCCGGACTGGCCCTTATTGACTACTTTACCTGTCAATATTGAGCGTGGTTTTTCTTTACTAAGCAATCCTAATTCTGTGGCTAAGGTATCCGATAATGCAAAACTGATTGACCCTATGAAAGATAGCATAAATACCGGATTACGCTCCGATATATAATACAGGATTGCTAGTCCTGCCAATGGGAGCCCATTCGCCAGTACGTTCTTCCAATTTCTTGAAATATCATTTTCCTGTAGAGCCCCTATTCTCTGTTTTTCGCTATGTTTGTATCTAGTAAATATAGAAGCAATAATAAAAAATAAGATCAAAATATAAAACCAAGTATTTTCGCCGAAATATAAAATTGTAAAACCTACAGGTATCGCGGTCAAAATACCAGATTTGTTTATCACTTTTGTTTTGTAAGCAAGAAGAGACATAGCTATCATAAGAGAGATCCATAATAGAGAGTATTCGATCGTAAGCATATTATAATGCCAGGTTAGTAAATGTGATAAAACAGTCTTCTATCTCTATTTATCAAGGTTGTAATACTTATAACAAGAAATTGGAAGTAATATAAACCGTTTCATAGTTCCCTAGAATTTAAAAGATAAATAACTTATAGAATCAGAAAACTTGAGCCTTGCAGTTGCTACTGGTCAATTGATTTGCAATGCCAATTCTATAGTACTGTTTAAATTAAAATACCATACCCTACTGCTAGTCATCAGTATTGTAGAGGTTAGAATACGAAAGTATTCTTAGTGTTCTCCGTGTTTAGCGAGTGTAAATCTTTCTTAGGACTAGTTTATTGGGTACGACGGGCGGCCATAATAGTGTTATTCTTCCATCTGTTCTCCATTCATATCAATTAATTTAGTTGAACTTGACTGTTTAATGATACGTTCATTATGTATGATATTTAACTTGCTATTTCTCCTCTCTTTTAACATATTACCTTCTAATTCCTCAACCTTTTTTTGTAATAATTCAACATAGGATTCTATGTTCTCTGCATGAATTTTGTACAAGTGTTGTTTCAAATCTCCATTGGCGATGTTATTACCACATCTTAAACATCTGACGATAATATATCCACCATCCTTAACATCTGGTTAATATTGAGGAATTAATACCATTAAAATTCATTTCTGGTGCTGCCATTGTTCTAGTGATGTGTATATTGACTAGAATTCTTGGCGGCGGCTGTCCTTAATGGAATCCGAATTCATATTTCTTAATTCAATTCCAAAATAATTTTGCGTATTGCGTTCTCCCACCCGCTAGGACCTATTCCCTTTATCTTTATGACATTATTGCTACTACTAATACTACTATTACTGCTGCCGACAGAGGTAGCGTTTTTTACCTTTATCCCACTATAGTTTATCCAAGAGCTATCTTGTCGCTGTACAAGTATTGGGATATCCATGAGATTAAGCATCGGAATGTCATTTGTGCTATCTCCTATTCCAAAAAATGTTACATTATTATGGAACTTGTCCTTAAAGAGCTTCTTTAGAATTCCTACAGCTATTCCCTTATCAGTCCCAACAGTCACGTCAAAAAAGCGTCCCCCATGAATTACTTTCATACCCTCCTCTTGGACATATTTTATGAATCTTGCAATGTCCTCATTTTGTATTTGTAAAATGGTTTCGCCGTAGTCTCTTTGAGCCATTCTTCTTGCTTGTTCCTTGGATATTGATGTAAAATTACTCAGTTCTTCAATAGAAATATCTGCAACCCCTCTAAAACTAATGTTGTATCTTTTTCGTATGTTTGAGAGTTTTGCTCTTACGTAGTCTGCAGATTTACCTAGTTCTATTATTACTACTGTCGTATGGTCTACATATCTAGCGTTATCGCTAGCATTATCTCTGGTATCATTTTCATTTTCTTGGGTTTCTCTTAGAAGGTACCCGATATTTCTTAAAGCATTATCAGGAAAATAACCTTTGGGGATAACTATCGCTCCACCATTTTCTACAATAAACGGATCAGATAAGCCTAAGTCTTCTCTAATCTTGTTTTGTTCCAGTCTTGTTTTTGCAGAGGTAAGTATAAGAGGGATATTCTTCTCTTTTATAATTTTGATCAGTTTATTAGTCTCCTTTCCATACTCAGCAGTATTAATGTCAACTAACGTGCCATCTATGTCCGTAAACAAAATTTTTTGAAATGGCATGTTTCTAATCTTATCTTCCCATACTTATACTACAGGATCTGTAAATAACACCTATTAGCCACTGATATTATGATAAAAACAAGATTTTGACAGTTATAGATAAACTAGTCCATTAAGAAAAATGAATTTCTATTACTCTTAACTACTGCATGATAGCATTTAGTAGGGATCTATCAATAATAGTTGTACCTGGTTAATAATCGGATCCCTGTCTATTTGTAATATATATAAATAATTTATCTACAAGAAAAGAAAGGAAGCAGCACATGTTACATGATGTATTAGGTGGTT
>JALZGI010000405.1 GCA_030861105.1 Thermoproteota archaeon | reverse complement strand
CCATTACCGTGCCACTTCAATTTAATAAAAACACGATCTATTTCAGACTGGGAAAGATGATTTGCAGACACTTAAAGTAACTTCTAATCCCGACTTTGATCATAAACAAGATTTACATATTCATCGTTCTTACTGGAATGTTCTATATACACATAGCATTAGGGTGAACATTGGAGTACCAACAACGCTTATGGCCTTGTTAAAGCAGCAAATAAGGTGGAAAAAGAGTTTCATAAGAAGTCTAACCTCAACGGGTGGGATGTATTGGAAAAGGCCTTTCTGGATGGCTCTGTTATATTATATACAAACTGTGATGAAATTTGTTCGACCTTATATCCTGTTTCATGCGCTCTTTGTGCTTCCTTTTGTAGGTGATTTCAGGTCAACTTTTCTGTGGTTTTTAGGGATTATGTTTACCGGGATGATCTATGCAGTTGACTTCAGATTGCGAAATCCCGGAGACCCGCTTTGGCTCTTTAGACCAATCTTCACTTTGCTTACGACCTTTGTATACACATGGCTGCTTCCTTATGCAGCATGGACTATAAAGAATAAGGCGTGGCGATAATGTAGATGGGAGTAGGAGGAGGAACGTGCTATAAAATATGCTAATCTTCTGCCATTCGTTCTATCTTTTCTCAATGAATGACAATAATAACAATAATAATATTACTAGTTAAGAGGAGGCAATGAGAAAAAAAGTCGATGGGAATAAAGACCGATAGAAAAAATTTCTACACGAAATTCAAGAAGAGAAGATGGGACGCCATTATTATTGGGAGTCTTGTGACCATCGCATTTGCCGTTATTCTTATGCGGTTCACAGGTTATTGGCCTTGTGAAATCATAACTGCTTTGAAAATTGAAGAGGTAGTCTCCTGCGGCAGATCTCCTCAGGAAAACTTCATTACAATTTATAGCTTTATTCAGGAAGGCCTGGTTCAGATAGCAAACCTGGTTCGCTGAAGGACAAATCCTTTCTGCTCCGCTGACCTGCTTCTATTATAATTTCTTCGTAGTAGCGGACAACTGTTATTTCTGATATTTTAGGAATCTTGACCTCGGCTCCTTCTACCAAATCAAGTATCATCTGGGGAAAGTTCGCACCTGCCAAAGTCGTAAAAATAGTCCCGCCCCCTAGCCTTGAATTTATTTCTATTAGCTTAAGCTGCCCTTCCGTAGATTCCTTCATTTGGATACAGCAAGGTCCCCTAATACCTGCGTCTTGGGCTATCTTCATACAGGTAATTTCCAGCTCAGCATCTCTAACTATTTTCCCTTTAGTTGAGATACCAGCCTTGGTCTGCAATCTTATCCTTGGCACGGCAATAATGGCTTTTTTGTTCATATCGCAGAGCACATCTATGGTATATTCGACACCAGGCAAATATTCCTGAAAGATTACATTTTCGAAGCTAGAAGCTACAAAGTCAAGATCTCCCTCGTTGTTTACCTTTATGATGTCCCTGCTTCCTTTGCCATATCTGGGTTTGGCGATAACCGGAAATGATCTAACTTTTCCAGCATCTGCAGTCGTGAAGGGGAGAGCATGCTTGCTTAACATTGTTTTGTAGGTCAGGATTTTGTCCCTGCATATTTCAAGAGTTTCCCTGTCGCTTACAACTGCTGTCGCCCCTATCTTTGCTAGTTCTTCACGGTTTTCACTATATGGATAAATATCAAATCCAGAACTCGGTAGCAAAACGCTGACTCTGTGTTTCTTTACTATTTCAAAGAGTCTCTTGACATAATACCGGGCATCCGCCTCGGGCAAGATTTCGCTCATGTCAGCCATAAAAAAGCCGGCGGAAAGAGAAGTCGAGTCAGTCGCCACTATCTTTCCCGAGAAGTTGGCCATCTTCAAGGATTTGATGGCATTTATGCCTGCAGGGGCAGCTGCCCCAGGGACCAATACGACTCGGGACTCATGCAATTTAGAATTCAAACAATGATAACTAATTGCGATTATATAGAGTTACAATTTATAAGTATCGCTATAATCTTCTATCTACATTTCTTCGTTATTATTTATATCTCGATGAGTATTTGATGTTCCACATTAAATGATAGATATTCATGAGGACTTTCATGTACATTCAAATTATAACGATCATTCTGCACCTGACCTGACTGTACTTAATGCTCTGAATAGAGCAGAGGAAATAGGATTAAAAACCTTGGCCTTTACCGAACACGTAAGACGTTCGTCGAACTGGATCCCTTCATACATACAGGAAATTAGGAGTCTACGGAAGCATTCAAGGACTAACGTTATAATTGGCTTTGAGGCTAAGATCTTGTCCGACGGTTCTATAGACTGTCCAGAAACATGCAGCCAGGAGTATATGATTATAGCCAGCTTTCACACTTTATACCGAGACAAGAAAGTATGGATCAATGCTCTTGTGAAAGCCGTTGAGAATCCTGACGTAGACATTATCGGTCATCTTGCCCCTGAACAGGGCTTCGTTGTTAGTGACAACGAAGTTGAGTTTTTAGCATCGAAGTTAGTGGAAAATAACAAAATTGTGGAAATCAACGCCAAGTATCATAGACCTCCTCCTAACTGGATTGTCGTATTCAGGGATTTGGGGGTAAAATTCAGACTTGGAAGCGACGCGCACTCCATTTCAGAGATTGGTCAATTTAGCTCTGTCAGAGATCTTATATCGCTCGCAGAAAAGAACTGAGGGACACAATTTTTCCATCCCTTGTCAGACAAATTTTAATTGTGACTGTTACTCTTTAAGGTTTATTCGAGCTCTAACTTTCATTTAAAGAAATTCTACCAACTTACTTGGATATGAGCCTGTGCTTAGATTGCAATTTTATATTATTATGATACATAACGAAGTTAGTAACTAAATATCGATATTTCTTAAATTAGACCCTGCTCCCAAAGTATAACGTAATTATCTTCATGTATCCTAATATATATGGAAGGCGAATTTGAGTATTGCTTACGGGGAAATGTACGATGAAAGCGGAGCAGCCTAGTCTTCGAATCCGCGACCTATTTTCAAAGTTTAGCATAGCGGACAATCCAGTACTATCTACTTATTTTTCTGGCATTCCCGACACCCTTTCGGAAGCAAAAAATATTTTGGCTTCCTCACAATTCTCTGAGGTTTATTCCGCCAACGATTACACATTGGCAAACAGAAGACTACTTAGTCAATACATTAGGACCTTCCATAGACAAGCCAATACTTTAACCGCTGGGGTTATAGAATCAATAGGACTCTTAAATAATCCAAATTCAAAAATTCTTGTTTCAATGCATCAGCCAAACCTGTTTGCCTATGGGGGTGTTTATAAGAAGATAATACTGCTTGAAACACTTAGAGCCGCGGTAGAATCTAAAAGTGCCAACGCCCAGCTGGTTAACCTCTTTTTAATTATAGACCATGATTTTTTGAATGATATGTGGATTCGTACGGCTCAGATCCCGAGCTTTAAAAACAAAGGCGGAGTCCTGGAGATTCGCACACCTGTCAGCAAATCTAAAAAATGGCAGATGGTATGCAATGCAGAACCCCCTCAAAGAAATGTCCTAGATTCATGGAGAGGACAGCTAAAACTATGGATAAAGAGCGCGTCAGCGTCAAATATAGACAAGACTGCCCTGCTGAGCAATCTCGAAGGTTTGTGGCATGAGGTCGAGGAAGCCTTCGCCGTTTCAAAAAGTTACGCAGATTTTAACTCTTTCTTTCAGTCTAAAGTAGTAAATGAGATCTGGGGTTATAAGACATTGTTTGTTAGACTTTCGGATATCTCGCCTGTGTTTCGTAGTGGGTTCGAGTTTTTGCTTTCTAACCATGAAAAATATTCAAAAGCAGTAGAGAGGGCCGAAAAATATTTCATTGAGCGCAACGTAAACACAGGTGTTAGCTCAACGGCCTACCTAAACGCTCCTTTATGGATACACTGCAAATGCGGAAGCAAGGCCTCGGCAAAGATACACAAAGCCAACGGGGAGATGGTCTTACGTGGAAAGTGCATGTCTTGTAAAAGTGATCTTCAGCTAGTTTTCGAAAATACTCAAGAGTTGAGGCTTTCTGAGGAACATCTTGGGAAGATTTCTCCTAGAGCGATCCCGATACTTCTACTACTTGCTCGAGAAATAGGCGTTGGCTGTTTTGCATCCGGTACCGGTGGTAGCATAGGATATACAATCGTAGGAAGCCTCATTTTCAATGAACTCTCTATAAAAATGCCCCTAACGGTCATGTGGCCATCCGATGATCGGTATATGGGTTTAGGTCAATCAGAGGCATTGGAGCATTTACATTTAACGCAGAAAAGAGAAGTCTTTGATTATTTGCAAAAACTCAGGACTGAAGACCGGGCCATAAGTTCAGAGATAAAGCCTCTTCTGGAAGAGCGGAACCGGCTAATAGCAGAAAGACAACCGGTCGAGAGTATCCTTTCACAGATATTTGTGTTGAAGGAACAACAGCGTAGGATACATAGCATAATTAAGGTTGCAGAGAGAGTTAAAGGTTCTTTGAAAATCACACCGTGTTTCTTAGACTATGGCATAAACTTTGGAATGAGAGATATTGAACAGCAATGGCGGCAAAACCTGACAAATAATGATAACCTTATGCTTCCTTCTATCCTAAGCTTTAGAAACTGACTTCAATAACTATACGCAATCGTTCACAGAACAAAACGAGAGCATGACAGAGAAATCGGCAATAGCAAACGTTCTGGTCACCGCTGTCGGAGGCATAGTGGGGGAGGGGATAGTTAAGTCACTTAGATTTGCAAACATGGATGAGGGCTCACCGATCAAGTATAAAATAATCGGTGTAGATATGGATGACCAGGCAGCTGGCCTGTACAGATGCGACTCAGGCAAACTGATTCCTCCCGCGTCGTCAGCAGATTACTTAGAATCCATCATGCGGATAGTATACGAGAATGATATCCGTGCTATTTATGTTGGCTCCGATATTGAGTTGGCCAAGCTTGCTCAAGCAAAGCCAGAACTTGAATCCAATTCAAATGTCGTTGTCATTAGCAATCCTCTAGAAGTGATTGATGTTGCAAGAGATAAATGGAAAACGTTCCAGTTCTTAGAGAAGAATGATCTTCCGAGGGCTATGTCATGCTTACCTGAAGATAAAGACAAGTTTATGGAAAGATATGGCCTTCCGTTAGTTGTTAAACCCAGGGAAGGATATGGTTCCCTACATTTTTACATTGTACACAGTTCTGATGAAATGCAATATGCACTGGATGCAATAAGCAGACATGGATGGCGTCCAGTCATCCAGGAATATCTTGATAATACGAACCAAGAGTTTACGTCTGGAGTAACAATTGATAAGAACGGTAGTTATGTTATGTCTTCTATATCGCTTCGAAAATTTCCGAAATCAGGGCAAACATATAAAGCGTTGGTAGATTCCTTTGACCCAATTCGAAAATCTGCCAAAGAAGTAGCATTGAAACTAGGTGCGCGTAATGCTGTTAATATTCAAGCAAAATTCGATGGAAATGAAGCCAAAGTGTTTGAAATAAATCCTCGATTTTCTGCGACAGTGCCAATACGAGCAATTGCGGGGATTAACGAGCCCGATATCACATATCGCAATAGCGTTTTGGGTGAAGAAATACATATCGAGAAATACAAGAAGATATTATGTCTAAGATACTGGAACGAGATATATGTGGAACCCTCCGCGTATCAACAGATCTCCGCTCTTAAACAAATAGATCAGGACAACAATTCCTATAGCGTCGATTACTTTTAAGGCCTGTTGGCAGCCTAGTTGTCAGATACTTTTGATATTGCCTATCTGGGATGTCATAACCTGTGGGAAAAATCTTCATTGTGAGTTTGCATCCCCCGACCGGCTGATGCGATGTGATTTGCTTCTTTGGCTTGATTTTGTTAATTCATTTGTTCAAATAGTAAGGTTAGTTTTCTAGATAAGTAGAGTCCATACGAAGCATTTAGATTTAAATGAGTCATATCTCTTATTTTGGATATATTAAACTTGGAGCTAATCTTTCGTCTATCTGAACATTTCTTGGATTCATTATT
>JALZGI010000374.1 GCA_030861105.1 Thermoproteota archaeon | reverse complement strand
GTTCAATGATAAATCAGACAATTCTTTAAATGTTGAAGCATCTTACCGAAAGTATTAATCTGTGAGAAATAGCCATGGAAGAAGCTGCGAGGCGAGACAAGAGAAGGCGAGAGGTACTGGCGGCTGGACTTGGGGTTGTAGCTGTGGTTCTGATCTGGAGGGCCATATGGGATATGACAGCATCAATAATGTCCCCGTTGACAAGCCTAGTTATCGGACTGGTCCTTATTGGTGTCATTGCTTACTTTAACAAAGACTATCTCAAGGAACTTTTCTAATCTGGCTCATTTTGAGCTGTATGGAATGCGGCATCCCTGTAGGAGTAAGCAACAAGTATTTTAGAAAATATTCCCTAGCAATGGTTTTTTCGTTTCAATTAGCCCCTAGTGTATTTTCCTGTTCGTGCAGCTGTGAAGGAAGCCTGGAATATGCATATAAGATTTTGAGCTCCTTATGGATTTGAAGGCGCGTGTTCCTCTTAGATTGCCAATACGATTTTGCCCCTAGGATGTATGTCTCTCAAATAGTCCAGGGCCTTCGCAGCTTCATCTAGAGAAAATGTCTTTTCGATATGAATGTTTACCTTATTTTGATCGACCCATTCTGCCAGTTTGGCTAATCGTTCCTTGTTAACCTGTGTGAACTGTGATATAGCTTTCACTCCAAACTGTTTCATCAGCTCTAAGTTTTGCTGCTCTAACATAGATACGATTATGCCATCCTTTTTTAACACTCTGAAAGATCTTGTGTATGTTTCGCCACCTACAGTATCAAAGACTGCATCATAATCGCGTACTACGTCTTCAAAGGTCTGAGTCTTATAGTCTATTACTTCATTTGCCCCCAGCTCATGGACAAATTGTTTGTCCTCTGTACTTACTGTTGTTGCTACAACGGCACCCAAATTCTTAGCAAGTTGAATAGCAATAGATCCTATTCCTCCCGCTCCACCATGGATTAGAATCTTTTGACCTTTTGATAATCCAATATGCTCTACAAGCGCCTGCCAAGCGCTTACACCTACAAGAGGTAAAGCTGCTGCTTCTGAGTGATCTAGAGTTTTAGGTTTATGTGCAATACTTGTAGCATTGGCAAGAGCCATCTCTGAGAATGCTCCTGAACCGCCACTAGGAACTCCAGCCTGTCCATATACCTCATCACCTTGGCTGAAATCTGAAGATATATCTTCTCCAACTTGTTTGATAACACCCGAAAAGTCCATTCCTAAGGTTGATGGGAACTGAAGATGTATCATCTGTTGCATGTATCCTTCTCTAATCTTCCAATCTATCGGGTTTATGCCAGCTGCTTTTACTTGGACTAGAACTTTTCCTGTAGACAAATCTGGAGTACTGGTCTGTCTGATCTCGATTACTTCGCTAGTATTTCCGTACCTTGTGATTTGGGCAGACTTCATTGTCAATATCAATGTTGGGTAATTAAGATATTAAAGGGTGCTAGTCGTAATTTCTTAAATATGTTTACTTGGGTTCAAAGTTTCTATATGTATTTTTGTAGACGAGCCAAAATAGAGGAGAAGGTGCAATAGACAACTACTGAGAAAAATATCTCTCTAGAAAGTAATTGGAACACACTTTATTTGCAGGCTAGTGGATGAAATTCTGGAAATAGACTAGCTATCTCAGACCGAAATTCTTTAATGAAAAGGTCATCGTAGAAGTTCCATCCGCTATTTTACTATCATAACGGTACAATTCACCTTTTCTGAAACACTTCTGGAAACACTTCCTAGACCTCTTAGGAACTTAGAAATTCCCTTAAGGCCTCTACGGCCCATCACAATAAGGTCCACATCATGCCTATTCGCAAACTCCACAATTTTATCCCAACATTCGCTTAGTCCAAATATCTAAAAATCTAACACTATGTTTTACTTACTCTGGAACTTATTTGAAAAACATAAAGCAGACTTCCTTCATAAAATAGCATAGTTCAGGACATGCCAGGCGTAATGTTGCAACTCTCAAAAAAAGCGTTAAATGGTGCAACTTTTGAGGTCAAAGATGCAACAACAACAACAAATAGACTGGCATAGAGCCAAAGTCCTAGAGCTAAGCAGCCAGGGACATAGCGAAAGAGAAATAGCTCAAACCCTCCTGGTAGGAACTGGTACTGTTCATAGAGACTCAGAAGATCTAAGACAGCAAGCAGAAGAGAGTCTAAAGACACACGTTCAAGAGAGATTGCCAGAAGAATATCAACACTGTATAACGGGAATGAAACAAGTGCTGAGGTTGAGCTGGGAGATTGTTAATAGTGGACATCATACTGATAATGGTCTAAATAGTAACAATAGTAACAGAACTATAATGGAATCAGATAAGACTTCAGGGTCTGGCTGGTCAAAGAAAATAAGACTACAAATCGAGTCTTTTGAACTTGCTTACGGGGGCCATCATCATTCTATCATCTGTTATCAGAATATTCTGTTGTTCCATGTTTTATCGGGCAGTATTCATAGCCTAATGTCAAGGAAAGCTATAAGATATTTTTGGTTACGATGTCAATGAATTGAAAGAACTATCAACAAACATCAATAATCTAAACTGAACACAGAATAGAGTAGGTATTTAGTCAAATCAAGACTGTTTCTTTCACATATCCATTGAAACTTATCAAGATATTATCAATAGCCATCATAACTGATCATAGAAATACTAAACCAACGTTTAAGAGTGCACTCTTCAAACATGTTCTTCTTACCATGATTGATTACCATTCAAATACAAAAACTACTACATCTTTCACAACGGTATGTAACCACTGTAAAACTAACCTAGCAGAAATATTCCAGGTAAACGGTGACTATTGTTTACATTGCTGGCAGGAGGTAACCAGCCCTAATGTTTAGTGTATAATATGATATAGAACTTGCTTAGTCAGTGAGAAACAATAAATCGAGTCTTGAACATTTCTTTTTTGTTTTTTGTTTTTTGTTTTTTGTTTTTTGTTTTTTGTTTTTTGTTTTTTGTTTTTTGTTTTTTGTTTATGATTATTCAGTGCTCATCACTATTATCATAGGTGTCGCTTAGCAAGTATTAAGTACCTATTTTGTAGACAATGCATATGACTCACGAATATCAAAACATAAGTAACTGTGAAGCATTCGGTAACCAAACCTGTAGTTGTGGTTTCTGCTGTGCTGACGGTTAAGGAAGAAACAGCCAGAGCGTTTAGAGGTTCAGGTCATAA
>JALZGI010000366.1 GCA_030861105.1 Thermoproteota archaeon | reverse complement strand
ACACCGAGTTGCTTATTGGCATAAAATATTGGACCGTTACTATCGAAGGAGAGTACACATTGTTCTGTCGACGTCGACTAACTCCTTGGTTAATGTAGTCTGGTTCTAATTGTCATCAGCTTATTGTGCATTAGCCGACGGCAAAGATTGGGATGAATCGCTTGTCTTCCGCTCCTTCCTCATAAGCTTACGAGAACCGACCTTTTGATCAGAAAATAACATTTAGTCTATTCTCACTTGGCTTTGGGCTCTAAAATGGGACCACCTGCATACGACTGACACAGATTAATTTCAATTTTTCAGTAATGAACCAACGCGTCAATAACGACCTACTTTAGCAAGACGACTGGTTTAGACGTCAGTTTTAGCACTCTACTAGGAACATGACCTAGCTGTTCTTGTGAATTTCCTATTCCGGTCTGTCCCATCATGATTAGGTCAACATCTAGTTTCTCTGCTAACTCCGCTATTTTGGAAGACGGATCCCCTACCTTTACAATTCTTTCAAGCGCGCATTCTCTCCTTGGAACAACTACACTTCTAAGCATTCTTCTGCCCTCTTCTTCGATCTTTGAGGTCATTCTATCGTCCCAGGATTCTTCCTGTTCATCTGTCCACTCAATTACATTTAACACGAAAATCTTACTGTGAAGTGCATTTCCAAATAGGTCAGTAGCTGCGTTCAGTGCCTTAAGAGATTGGATGGAGCCATCGATGGGCACTAAAATTCTTCTGCTGCTTTCATAATCATGCTGGATATGGTCTGTTGTATGAGCGGAGTTGAGTCGGGCATGCTGTCGCCCCGATTTTTCATATATTTGAAATTTTAGACGCTGGATTATAACATGGCAGATCATTCTTGATACCTGGACGATGCCAGCCCTGCCTTCAATAAGTGGTTTTATGACGATTGCAATAGCCGATCCGATCGCCCATAGAATAGCTATTGCCACCCAGATAGAAAAAGCAAGGGGGGAAAATACATAGCCAGAAAAATATAATGGTAACGGCCAGATTATAACGAGTATCAAAGTTAAAGAAATAGCCACACGGTAGCTAAATTTAGCTGAATCATTGAGATGCTGTTCGTCGCTATCTTGCTCAATAATCCGCCTAATTCTGTCATCAACAACCATTATTTTCTGTTTCATGACCTCAAAGTTGAAAGAGTCTGGTCTCAAAAGACTTGTTAATATGGTTAATGAGGCACCCATCGAGATAGAAGTTATATTCCCCAGCAGCAAGGGAATCTCCCTACCAGTAGAAGAAATAGAGACTTCACCGTAAAGATAGTTTGAAGATATCAACCATACTGATATCCCACATACCATTCCTATTAGGGATCCAGAGACAGCGCCAAGCCTATTGGTTTTCTTCCATGTCACAGAAAGCAAGATTGGAATTACAGCCGATCCAAGCCATATACCCATCGTAAGGTAAACATACTGCAGGCTTACTCCGATCTGGAGAAGCACAGAGGCAAGTATTCCCATACCTACTCCGAAGCCAATAATAGTCTTTCTGGATACCCTCATCAGCTGTCGACCAGTCGCAGATGGCCGTAAATACGTTCGATAGATATCATACGTTACCAAGGAAGACACTGCGATGAGCTGGGCAGAGCCAGCGGCTGTTACCGCGATAAAAACAATTGTTAACAAGAGAATTGCGCCTATTTCTCCAAGAACTACAGAGGCTGCGGTAGGAGCAACTAGGCCATTACCTATTTCGGCCGGTGTCAGTGGTACGTTAAATGCAATTGCTGACAAACCTAGGGCGGTTGCTATGGTGAAAGGTATAGCAAACCAGGCCAAGCCCCCCAGCAAAAAGCCTCGGACTGCAGATCGAGGCCTAGATGCAATTGCCCGCTGCCAATAAGACTGGTCAACGAAAACAGTGCCAAAATTGCCGACAATATTGATGACCCCAAATATTAACGCCCCTGTGGATGCCATTGTGAGATAGGATCCAAAGGAGTTTCCTTCAACCGGCCTCAGGGTAGAAGCAGAAGAGAGCTTATGGTACATTCCGGAGACTCCTCCTATTTCTGGGCTACTGAAGTAAATGATAAGGATGAATAGTAAAACAACGCTGAACATTATTGCGGTATTCAAGTAATCTGCAAAAAAAGTAGCCTTTAGGCCTCCAAAGAAGGTATAAATGATTATACCCACAGGTATCAGAAAGGCCGCGATGTAAATATCAATGCCAGTTAGAGAGTTTAAGACCGCTGCTCCACCCAATACAAGCATAGCAGTAACTATTGTGTTAGTCATGATAGCAAAGAAAAGAAAAATCTTATGCGCGTGTTTGCCAAAGCGCGCGTTTATAATTTCAGGAAAGGTATGAGAAGAAGCGGCCTTCCTTTTTAGTTCAATTGCAACTATTGAAAAGATTATAAGTTGAATACTTGCTCCAGCAGCATACCAAAATGGACCGCTAATTCCAAATTGATAGGCGACTGTGGAGGACTGGAGAAGCGTTGCGGCCCACGTCCAAGCAGATACTACTGATGATGCGATCAGCCCCGTCTTGACATTCCTGCCTGCAGTTGAAAACCACTCAAATGTTTTCTTTGTGCCCAGCCACTTAGTTTCAGCTTTGATCAGCAATGTGACTCCTAGAGCCATTACCAGGCCAACTCCAACTAAGATGAAGTATCCTATGCCTTCAGAGAGAATTGGCTGCACAATACACCGGCGAGCATCTCAGTATTTAAAGTTGAATTTTGTTTGTCATGAATAATTAAGGGACGGCTACTGGCATAACTCTCATTCAGACAATTGTAGGGCCACCAAGAACGAAATCGAAGTTAGAAAAAACGTAAATTGCGAATTAGTCATTTGAATAACATTTCTATTGACTTAATTTGGAAGGCTTTTAAGGTTGACTGCTAGATGGGTATTGATGATTGATGTCGTCGACGAGCTTATTCTATCTGCGCTAAGTCGGGATTCGAAACAGGATACAGCAGAAATCTGGGACTTCTTGAGGGATCACGGATATTCCCTAACAGAAGAAGAGATAGAATCCAAAATCTCCATGCTGAAGGACACAGGCGTGATCAAAAGCTATACGATCTCTGTCGACACAAAGAAACTCAGGCGTAGGGTGCTACGCATTGCTCTTCTCAGGTTTAAGGTATCCCAACACCTAGCGAGTCGCCTCGAAGGTCTGAAAAAATACCTCTCCGACGCTCCGTTTGTTCTGTTTTCCGGCCGAACTCGCGGCGGAATCGACTGGATAACTTGTCAAGCTTTTTTGTCGGAAGAAATGGCTGATGAGGAAAGCGATATCTTTCGAAATTTGTTTGGTGATATCATACAAACGTACGAGGTGTACGATTTTACTCCCACAAAAGAAGCATCATTTCACGCCTTAACGCATTCAACCAATGAATACAAGAAATTCTTGGACGAGTGGATACCTCCTTTC
>JALZGI010000362.1 GCA_030861105.1 Thermoproteota archaeon | reverse complement strand
TACTCCTAACTGTCCACTGTCAGAATATACAGTAGCTGCTGAAGCAATAGCATAAACGAGAATGAATGTGCCAACTATTTCAGCTAAATATTTCTTTTTTGAGCCTGCAGCCACTTTGTCTTTAGTTGCTTCCCCTGCACCTTTTACTTTATCTTTAGCACCAGTTACTGTTCCCTTTACTTTCTCCGTAATTTTGCCCACACTCATACTCAGACATCATGATATTATAGAGTATACATCAAGAGAGAGAACCAGTTGAGTCTCCCTCGGCAGCATGAAATATTTGGTGGTCGTTTTAGATATTAACAAAATAGTATTAAAGACGTGATTAACAAGGTTATCTTATATCAACAAAAAACCGCAGAGACTCAACTATCAACTGGAGAGGGCAACAATTGCAAGATTTTATTATGATGTTTTGAGAGTTTTTGTTTGTCCACCTCTGAGAGCCTCGAGAAGTCACGTTCATGATACAGGCAAAGTCCTTTCAGGTTCATATCAAATTTACGAGGCAACTCCATTTCCCATCCTATCAGATCATCTTTCTTCTCATAATAAAAAAATGAACCCATATCGCCTATTACGCTAACATTATCTCTACCAGAGGTTTTGGCAAAGTCTACTGTTTGTTTCACAAAAGGCATCAAGCCATCTGCTGAACCAAAGTAACCTCTTAAAGAATCCATTATCAATAGTCTTTGTTCTTTTTCATATTTTCTTACATCAATGCATGCGCTATCTTCTGATAATATACGCCTTACATTATCTGTAGTTTCATAAAAAGGGAGAATTACAACTATTTCATTATCATCATGCACAGTAGATTTTATATAATAAGAATACATCTCTCTTAAGGTCGGCAGGTCAGGATATTCAATGAGAAGATGTGAACCAATTTCTGATTCCCTTAAGTCTTTTGATATTTCTTCAGCGTAGCCCTGAAAAGTAATTTGTGCTCTGTTGGTCACGACTTGGGACAGCATAAGATGGACATTATCGTATAAAAAAGCACAACAACGTATGATATGATATTATACCCAATCTCTGGTGACATTTAGCTAATTATGCCACAACTAAGACGCACTATTTCCCAATTTCCACTGAGGGCTATAGGCGTTTATGTACATAACTCATCACTTCAGACTGTGGGACATATAAGAAAAGAACGAAAACACATTTCATCGCTCTGAAATCTGTTATCCCAAGGCCATGCAAAAAATCACCCTGTTTTATTCTTCAAATGTGAGTCAACTAAGGCACATAATTTTTTAATCGGTACGGGCTTTTGGATGAAGTCATCTATTACAACATTATCCTCGTCGTCTGCGAGTTTGGTATCTCCGTGAATGTCAAATGCAGTCATAAGTAACGCCTTTGTTTTAGGGTTTAAGAGTTTAATATTTCTCAATAATTTGAATCCGTCCATTCCTGGCATCCTTAAATCAGAAATAACAAGGCTGCAGGCATTATAATTAATTTTAAAATGCTCCAGTGCTAGGAGAGGATCTGTGAAGCCAAATACGTCGTAACCCTGCTTGTGTAGAGCCATTTTGAGAAGGTTGCTGATCTCTAGGTCATCGTCCACGACCATGATTTTTGCTTTTTTACCTTTCCTCAACTATTCTCACTGGCTCCCCTCTTTTTGTAGATACTGACTGACATTTCTGTATGTGTTCGTGTTATTTAAGCATGGAGGATTGGGACAACGTTACCAGAATTAAGGTATGTTGTAGTAAATTGTCTCAGAAATCTTTTGTATATTTTGAACGTACTATATTTTAGCCGGAGAGCACCATTGAAGCAGCTCTGATATCTTCATGCCGTGCTGTTTCTACCTCCTCCTGCGGCTTTATCTAAAAGCGTGTATTAGATGCTAGTTATTAACAGGTTTCATTTTGTATTGACTAGAGACAACCGAAGAACTATAATTAACATTAACTATGATTCCGCAGCAAAGACTTTAACATTCCGGATTCGAACCAATTTTCTTTATTAATTCACCTATCATTCTCTGTTGCTGAAATATTAAAGCGATAAACAAAGATTCTGCGGAATACTTTGATCCTCTGGCTTTGGTTGCAAAGGCATATTCTTCGTTCTCCAGACACTCTGTTAACATTTTGTTAAATGGTATAGCATTTTGTTTCTTCAGTGCGTATTCAAAATTCTTCCATGATTCAATCTCCTTTGCCAGCAAATTTTCTTCAGTATCGTCATTTTTTTCTTGTTCTTGTTCTTCTTCTCCTTTTTGATTATCCTCCATAGAAGACATGAACCAGAATTATGGATAAATAATAA
>JALZGI010000333.1 GCA_030861105.1 Thermoproteota archaeon | reverse complement strand
ATCTAAGCCCAGGCTGCTTTCTCCAGCGGTAATGGTTAACATTCTCGGTTCGCAAAGTTGTATTGGTCCTTACAGACTTAGAGGCGTAAATGAGGCGCTTTCAACACCAGGATCGAAGCTGCACCTGTACGGCAAGAAGACCTCAAAACCTAACAGAAAGCTTGGTCACATAACTGTGACAGCAGAAAGAATTGGCGCTGCTCTTAGGAGGGCTAGAAAAGCAAGAGCGTCCTTGAAGCTCGAAGGGCTGTGACATTTCAGGAGCAGTATACTAACTTTGGCTCGTGTCCTTGTCGCTGTTGTTATGGGAAGCGATTCTGATCTTCCGGTAATGAAGGATGCCAGTGATGTACTGGAGTCTTTCGGAATAAATCATGAAGTCAGAATCCTCTCAGCTCATAGAACTCCAAGTTCAATGTTTAAGTACGCTCGGGCTGCTCGGAACCGAGGGATTTTGGCAATAATTGCGGGAGCCGGAGGAGCAGCTCACTTACCTGGAATGATTGCGGCAACAACATCGGTTCCTGTTATAGGAGTACCTATCAAAAGTTCTTCACTTTCTGGACTTGATTCCCTCCTATCTATCGTTCAGATGCCTCCGGGGGTTCCGGTAGCAACCATGGCAATCAACGGGGCTAAAAATGCAGGAATACTGGCCGCACAGATCGTAGGAACAAGCCATTTTGAAATTGGTCAAAAAGTAAACGAATACAAAATTAAATTAAGTCAAGATATCGCTTTAAAGGACCTGAAACTTAAGAAGATGAATACGGGAAAATACCACACTTGATTTGGCTCAAGAACCTATCATTCCTGGTAGCTTGATGGGTTTGCGATACTCCTTTGTCGTGTTTATCCCCTCATCCGCATAAACCATGACACTATCCAGGTTGCTCCCAGCTGGTGGGGATAATGAAATCTTTTGACCAGGATCAAGTCTAGCAATTAGCTCTGAGGTAGGACCATAATCAATACTCACGTTTGTTAGAGGCAGCCTTCCGTTATTTGTCAAAATGACTCGGGCGTTAACGAATAGGGACTGTTCGTCCTTCATTGCATCAACATCCAAAGAATAACTTTCAGTAGGGATTTTGGTTGTAAAAAGCATTCCCAGTATTACGGCTAAAACTGCCGCTAGACCGGCGGCCATTATGACCAACAACCGCATATAGGAAAAATAATTATTCGATATTATATTCTTATTTGATAGGCGCTAGCTGAGATCGAGTCTGGCACTAGTTGTTCTAGGTTATGATCAGGATGGCATATGTGAACTGTTAGATGCTCAGACCAGGGTGTCAAATTGGGAATCCTAAGGATAGAGACTTATAGTTGCCTTAACTTCCGTTACCCTTCCCTCTATTATTGGTTAAATCCCCTTCATTTCTTCTCTTGTCTTGAAGACGGGTCTGATTCCAAGAGGAGAGTAATTTCCTGTCGAGCAAGTGAAACATAATTCCTCTTCTGGCAGGCCGATAGCTCTAGCCAGGTTTGTTGTGTCATTGAAACCAACGAAATCCGCCCCTATACTTTTTGAGATCTTATCTGCAATGCCAGCCTGGGAATGCTCGCCCATGGCTGTTCTATAAGCCAAGAGCTCTTCCTGAGAGGGAAAGTCTATACCAGCATAACAAGGAAACCTGATGGGCGGATAGGTAACTAGCATGCTGACCTTACTTGCACCCGATCGACGTATGGTTTCAATAATGGCCGCAGAACTTGTGCCTCTAACGATGCTATCATCGATGATAACAACGTTTTTACCTTCGATGATGGTTCGAATGGGGATTATGCTGCTATTTATGTCAAGTCGGCTTGCATGGTAAGGCTCTATGAAACTTCTCATAGAGCCCCGTTTGCTATATCTGTCCTTGAGGAGCCCCTCTTCAAAAGGGATCCCCGTACTTTCAGCATAGCCCAGAGCAGCCGGTCTAGCGGAATCAGGTACGGGGATAACAACATCAGCTTCAGGTATAGGAAACTTCTCTGCCAATAGCCGGCCAATTCTTCGTCGAGCTTGGTAGACGCCTACGCCTTCCATTATGCTGCTGGGATGGGCAAAATAGGTATACTCAAAGGCACAATGAGAATGTGGTGCTTCGTTGGAAAACTGAGTCGATTCTGGGCCTTTATCGCTAAACTTTATCAATTCTCCTGGATGTACATCTCTCAGCAAATCTGCTCCTACTGCTGAAAAGGCGCAGGATTCTGATGCGACAAGAAAGGCGTTGTATTCTTTTTTGTAGCCCAGAACCAGCGGACGAAAACCCTTGGAGTCACGTGCGGCATAGACATGTCCATCGTCGGTGAGAAATGTGAAACAAAATGATCCAATCATTTCATTGCGTAGCACACGAAGAGCATGCTCTAGGTCATTGCCTCCATTCGTGAGGGTCACCAAGCGCTGAGCTGCTATGAGGGTATCACTCATCGTTTGAGGAGTGAAGCTACAACCTCCGACCATTCCGGCTAGCTCCTCAACGTTTGCGATGGTCCCGTTGTGTGCGATGCATAGATCCCGGACCTTTAAAGGTTGGGCATTCTGAATTGAGCTCTTGCCAAAGGTAGAATATCTTACATGCCCTATTACCGCCCTAGAAGCATACTTTCTAATTAGCCCGGGAAAATGAGGTGCGCTACCAGATACCAATCCTAGGCGACGAAACGGCACCTTGCTAGGTACAGCTATTCCCCAAGATTCCTGTCCTCGATGTTGGAGAGCTCGAAGACAATCTATGGCTAGGGGCACGACGTTTATTCTCCTAGGGGAAAAGATACCCACTACTCCGCAATTTTCATGTACCATAAGGTTTTCCTTCTTTGTGCGCATAACCATACGCCACCTCCGAATATCGCATATGGTGGTATAAGATAAGAATCGTAGCTAAGAGCACACTAATTATATTTCAGACTAGAGGGAATAAAAGCCTATCATCATATCATACTGGCAGGGTGCCGGACATGATTTTGCGGATGATGTTATAACCTTCTTCCAGTTCTTCAAGGCCAATACACACGATGGGGGAACCTGACTTACTGAGGACTATTTTGTTGTTGTCATTTTGGGATGGAGAGCTCCCTATCTTGGCGTATTTTAACCCCTTATGGTCCCGCAGGGAGCTTTCAACGCTCTTAGGGTCTCTACTCGCAAATATAAACCGAGAGTGAGTCTCTGAGAATAGGAGGTTATCCACCCTGCTGCAACTATTAGGAACCAGATCCAAGTCTACTTCGAGGCCGGTCCTTCCTGCTAAGGCTATTTCAGATAATGCGATAGCAAATCCCCCTTTGGAACAATCATGGGCACATGTGATAAGATTGTCCTTTATCAGAGAAAGAATTACTTTTTTGTTTATTTTATCAGTTTTGAGGTCAACATCAGGAACTGTGCCTACTGAGATTCTGTGATAATATTCGTAGTATTCTGAACCGCCCATTTCGTCCTTAGTTGTGCCAAGAATAAAGATTGAGTTTCCTGGCTCCAATATCGGGCGGGTTATCTGAGCAGCTGTTTTTATAATCCCTAAGCATCCGATAAGTGGTGTCGGCTTAATCGGACCTTCTGTTGTTTCGTTATACAAGCTGACCTTTCCACCCACAACCGGGATTTCCATAAATTTGCAAAAATCAACAATTGCTCTCACCGACTCTTCTAATGGCCAGAAATTCTCAGGGTTCTCTGGATTACCGAACTGCAGATGATCTATTATTCCAATTGGTTCCGCTCCCGTACAAACTATATTGCGAGAGCATTCAGATAAGCAACCTAAGGTTCCTCGATATGGATTTAAGTAACAGTGCTTTGAATTTCCATCCAGCTTGACTGAGACGAACCTGTTATTTGGAAGTCTAAGGACAGAGGCATCAGACCAACCAGGCTTTACCACTGTCCTTATGCCAACCTCATGATCGAATTGCTCATGTACCCACGATTTGCTTGCGATTGACGGACAGGAGACCATTGCTAACAACACCTTCTTTAGGTCGCTTGGAATGATAGGTTCAATCGTGCTAGTTGTGAACTCATTGACATACTCGGGTTTTGCAGAATGCCTTAATACCAATGGGGCGTGAGACACAAGAGCTGATGGCATTTTTCCGACAATTTCTCCCCGAAACTTCAGTACAAGATCCCTATGATCTTTTACTCTTCCTATAATACTGAATTTAACGTTGTATTTTTTTAGAATGTTCCTCAATCCTTTCAACCCTTTTGCGTCAACGACCACTAGCATACGCTCCTGCGACTCGGATATCATAAGTTCTGCTGGTCCAAGGCCGTCCTCCCGGGAGTGAATTCTATCCAGAGCAACATCAAAGCCTTTTTTTAGCGAGTCAGAAAGTTCTGAAAGGCAACATGAGAGTCCTCCTCCTCCTAGGTCCTTCAGCGCTTTAATGTAACTCTTTTCTACTGCCTCCATCGTTGCTTCTATCACAAGCTTTTCTTCGAATGGATCCGGAACTTGAACTGCAGATCTGTTTTCTTCATATATATCCTTAGAGGCAAAGGCAGCTCCTCCTATGCCGTCCCTTCCTGTGGCTCCTCCGACCAGTACAATATAGTCACCAGTACGAGCATGATTCTTAACTATCTTTTCGGTTTTGCCTAGTCCCAGAGAAGCAACGTCAACCAAACAATATTCGTTGAATGATGGATCAAACTCTACTTCGCCGCCAACTGTAGGGACTCCGATACAGTTTCCGTAGTCCGCTATACCTCTGACTACGTTTCCAAAGAGCCATCTTGACTTTGAATGACCCCTTGCGAGCTCGTGGATATCGCCAAATCTAAGAGAGTTAAGTAATGCAATTGGTCTTGTTCCCAGAGACAAAATATCTCGTATCACCCCACCCACTCCCGTTGCCGCTCCGCCGTAGGGTTCTACGGCGGACGGATGATTATGGCTTTCAATATGAACGCTTAGGACATACCCATTGCCCATATCTAAACCGGCGGCATCTGAGGAGGATCCAAGCAGAAGGTGTTTTCCTTTTCTAGGTAGTCGCCTAATGAGTTTCCTTGAGGATTTGTAGGAACAATGTTCAGACCATTCCGCTTCGAATACTCTGAGTTCGAGGTCATTAGGCTCTCTTTTTAATTTCTTTCTAAGATGTTGGAGCTCTTCAGAGGATAGCGAGGTCATCCTAATAGTGACGCAGCTACAGATTTGACTGTGTTGTATTAATGGCTTCTGCAATAGGCTCTAAGAGAATCAAAGAAACCAAAAGAATTTCTTAGGCCAACAGGCGACAAAATTGATTCACTTCCTCTT
>JALZGI010000251.1 GCA_030861105.1 Thermoproteota archaeon | reverse complement strand
TTATGATATAGCATTATTCCTGAACTTCAGAAATGTAAAGCCACCAGAAGAAGAGGATCAACAATAGAGATCAATAGTCAAACTTTCACCTAGAGGACTCGGATCTTTTATTTATTTTTAAATTTATTCTTACTGAATGCTTAATGTAGAGCGAAAATTCTTAACAAATGATATACAAGGTATACCCATCAGGTGGGACTATTAGAGTAGCATAGCGTCTAATGGTTTCCTCTAAAGCAGGTTTATCAATATGATATATACCCTTTTCAGTTATGATAGTAATCAAAGGTTATAGTCGCAACCATTGCCACTAATAATGGTTGCAGCTATAAGACTATCGACTGTAAACCTTTCAAGATTTGATATAAATCAAAGAAAGTATATGCAATCCTCAAAAAATAATTGTTGCTATAAGGCCTAAGGAAACAGCAATTGGCATCATAGACGTATAGCCTACTCTTTATCTTAGGGTCTTTCCAAATCATATTGAATATGGAGTACCACTAAAATGATATTTTTCTATCATCTATTGGGGATCTAAAGTAGACAAAAACATGCCGCAGTGGATCCTAGATTTGGCATCTTGTAGTCATATTCTGCCACTGGATCTCCTGCGGTTAGTGAGCTAACCTGGTCCCAAAAGTTAGATAGTGTGTGCTGCGACCTTAACATGTAATATATTGCATAACAAGTATGTGATTTCGATATAATAATTATCGGGAGACATGGCTCGTGTGACCTTATTCCAAAAAACTGCCAACAATATAATCGTTATATAACTTAAGCTATAACGAAGCCTATGACTGAAAACGAAAAATTTGTAATTATCGGCGCGATAGCGTCGATATTGGTACTAGCAATACTGGCTATTCCTAGCATGGCTAGTACGGCATCTGCACAAGATATGACGGGCGGCAATATGACTGGAGGAAATGCAACTGTAGGAAACATGACAACAGGAGGAGCGACAGGTGGCGAAGGTGGCGGAGCAGGCGGTAACGGCGGCGAAGGTGGCGGAGCAGGGGGCGGCTAAATACAAGATAAGATAAAACCCATTCCTCCTTTTTTTGGTACTGTAAACTTTTTTGTTTTTTCTAACTACTTTGTTCAAGTATATGCAGTTGTTGCACCTTTTCCCGCATGTGTTGTCGCTTATCTTCCCAGGACAACCCTAACAATCCAACCAATTTCTACCATTGGTGGAATATAAGAAATCTTATGGAATCATCGAAACAAAATAAATCATCAAGTTGAGTCACCATGTGATTTTCGTCTTATAGAAGGCAAGTTCCCAAATATGGCATTTTCCTATCATCTAGTGGGATCTTATATAGGAAGAAATATACCGCAGGGGGTTCTAAATTCAGCAGATCGACAGACGGTGATTTGAGATCGACTGATGATAAATATCCCAAGTTGAATGGAATCACATCTGTAGAAATTCATATTGGTATTTCAGATATTATAGCAGATTTTATCTACAAAGATTTTGACCAAATTCTTGACACAATATCAGATATCAAGAAAATACAGGGCATGGAGGGGCAGTATGGTCAGAAGAAATATATTTTCTGCCATTGAATCCAACAAAATACTTTATCATCGTATAAGAAATTGATTGGTTGGAGGTGTTTAGTCTTTGTTACTTTGCAATAGCAATACTGCTATTCCCAACGTACTGTTACTTGTTTTGGTTTTTGTACCATTTAGAGGCCTCTATCTTTTTATTAAGTAAGTAAGTAATAATTCAATATTTACATTCTATGAGTTTAGAATCAGACAGTTTTGGCCTTTTTGTCAGTGTCTGTGAAAAGATTCAGTCATCCACAAGCAAGAAAACTAAAGTAGATATCCTCTCAAAATATTTGGCAAAGTTAAGTGAGAATTCCTTGCCCATTGCAACTAGATTTTTGGGAGGAAGAATCTTTCCAAAAGGTTCTGCATTAAGTTTGAATTTGGGTTTTACAACGATTATGAATTCACTATGTGAAATTGCAGAGTTGACTACAGCTGAGATTCATCAGATTTATCTAAAATATGGAGATTTGGGGAAGTTAGCCGAATATGCAATAGCAAAAAAACATACCGTGCCGTTATTTCAACAGCATGAGAGGCAGAGCATGCTTACTATGCCTTATGTTTTCTCAATACTAAAAAAAATTGCGGATATTGGAGGAGCTGGTTCTAGTAATGATAAGAAGAAAAATCTTGCAGGTCTACTTATTAGTTGCTCACCATTGGAGGGAAAGTATTTAATAAAAATTATAAACAATGAACTGCGAATTGGCTTGGTCGAGGGACTAGTTGAGCTTGCTTTAGCAAGAGCGTTCAATTTTTCGATCAACGATATAAGGGAAGCCATGCTTCTTTCAGGGGACATAGGTAATGTATCTTTACTGGCAAAGAATAAAACTTTGAATACTGTCGAAGTAAGACCCCTTTGCCCTCTGAGTTTTATGTTAGCGGATGTAATGTTCACCGCAGAAGAAGTAATTAGTTACTACGGAAAATCCCTTATATGCGAATATAAATACGACGGGATACGAGTACAGCTGCACAGGTTTAGGGACAACATCAAAATATTTTCAAGAAAACTTGACGATATTTCATCTTCATTTCCAGAAATAGCGGAATCAGCAAAGAATGTATTATTGCCTTCAGTATATTTCGATGGTGCAGACTTTATCTTGGACGGTGAAATAATGGGTTTTAAGGATTTTAAGCCATTACATTTTCAAGAACTACAAAAAAGACTCAGAAGAAAAAGGCTGACAGATAAATTTGCTGAACTGATTCCTGTAGTATATGTTGTATACGATATTTTATATCTAGATGGAAAACAGCTAATCAAACAGCCACTTATTAAGAGAAAAGAAACTTTATCAAAGATTCAATTCAAGCAACCCATATTAAACTCGACATATATTCTTACAGATTCAATAGTAGAGATAGTCGACCTTTTCAAGCAAAGTAAAGACATAGGTCACGAAGGCCTAGTGATCAAAGATCCATCATCGCAATATCATCCGGGTAAAAGAGGAAGACATTGGATAAAGTTGAAAAAAGAGCTTGATACAATTGACGCAGTAATTGTAATCGCTGAATATGGTCACGGAAAAAGAGCAGGTGTTCTTTCCGACTATACCTTCGCTGTAAAAGATTTGAGTGATGGAAGAAACAGTCTAAAGGTAATTGGAAAGGCCTATTCTGGATTAACAGATAAAGAAATAGACGAAATGACAGATAGGCTTCGCTTGGCTACCATAAGAAATGAGGGTTATAGACTCATCGTGAGACCAGAAATAATACTTGAAGTTGCCTTTGATAGTATACAGAAGAGTAACCGGCATAACAGTGGATTCTCCTTAAGGTTTCCTAGAATTAAAAGCATCAGAACTGATAAGGATCTGGAAGATGTCGATAGTTTACAAAAAGTGATTCAAATATACGAAAAGCAAATCCATCAGACTAATAAACAACTATAGGTCAGATTATCCCAAGGCTTTACCTGTTCATCCCAAAGTATGTCTAACCTTCGAAACGCTCATGTTGCAATAAATCATTTTGATTTTGAAAGATTTTACCACATTTATCACATACAAAGTTTGACATCGCCGATGGCGGTACC
>JALZGI010000222.1 GCA_030861105.1 Thermoproteota archaeon | reverse complement strand
TTTCAAAACCACAATACTTTCTTGGTTTCATTTAGTTGTAGCGGCTCAACGGACCGTTATTGCCCCGACGGCTTTTGGGGCGCGGGGCCGCCCTGCTGTTTCTGCATCCCATGTTGCATCTGCCCACCGTGCTGCATCATCTGTTGCCTGTGCTGATGCATCATCTGATGGTGGGCCTTCATGAGCTTGCGCTGCTCCTCCTCAAGCCGCTCCCGCTCCTTTTCATCCTTCGCATCGCGGATCTGATGCATGAGATCGTGCATCTTCAGCATGTGTTCCTGCATGGAGCGGATGCGCTGATCCATCTGCTCCTCACTCATGCCTCCCATCATTCCGCCCATACCGCCCATCTGGGCAGGACCGCTCGGCGCTGGTTGCGGTTTTTGCTCCTCGGCTGCAAAACCGGTCGAGCAAAGGGACGTGAGCAGCAGCGTAGCTGCCATACACTTCAACATCGATTTCATAGTGATCTCCACCTTAATGATGAACCGTTCGACACTCTTGTTGGACCTACAGCAGGTAAGCTCACCGTGGACTTTTTCCATTATGTAGGTATTCCCTACTCTTGTTACCGTAGCCGGATCGGAGCAACTCACGCCTCGATTTTTACCGTCCCATTCATTTAACCTGGGGCGATGGACTCAAGCCACATCACCCCCTGGATTGAATTAACCAGCCCGTCCCGCTTCCATGGCCTCCTTGACCTCAAGGAGCCTCCCTGTCTTCACATCATAGATAAGGCCGTAAATAGGAATGTCTTTCGGCACTAAAGGGTGATTGCGGATCCGCTGTACATCGGCGGTGACGCTCTCTTGCTGGTTTTTGATGGTAAGCCAGTCGATGTAGTCTCCTTCTGTCGAGCCTGGCCCCGGACCGATATCTCGAAAACCATTGGCGTCTAAGGCGGCCGTCTTCAGACTGCTACGGAGCAGACCACGCATCACCTCATCGGTGAAAAACTCCATTCCGCAATCGGTGTGATGGATGACAAACCACTCGCGCGTTCCCAGCAGCTTGTATGAGATGACGAGGGAACGAATGGCGTCATCGCTCGCTCTACCGCCAGCGTTGCGGATGACGTGCGCATCCCCCTCGGCAAGTCCTGCGTATTTCGATGGATGCAGACGGGCATCCATGCATGTCAGGATGGCAAACCGCCGCGCGGGAGGTAACGCCAGCTTTCCTTTATCTCCGAAGCCTGCTACATAGTTGGCGTTAGCTGCCAATACCTCTTGCAAAATCTGACTCATAATCGTATTCCTCCACCTTGTTGTTAGGCCTCTTGGTAAACTGTATCCAGGGCCTTCGGTTATGTCACCTAAAGGAGGTCGGTGAACAGCTCCTGTTGTTCTGGGGTTAATGTGGTGAGGCCGGAGGCCGTGTGACGCCGATGTAAGGTGATTGGATCCCGCTTAAGTATACCCGTCCTTTTTCTCTTTGTACCTCCCTCTGGATGTAAGAGCCAACGTCTCCGCCCCGATTTTTATGTAGGTGTACGCTAAGGGATTAGCGCCTCATATCACCCCTCTCTCATCTCTTCTCTGGCCGGATCAGAGTCGGTGTTCCCTCTTCACCGAAAAAGACGGCCAAAAATTTCAAGGGCGCCTTACCTAGGTTTTTTCCATTGTGCCAAGTATTCATCACCTCCAAGAAGGCCTTGCCGGCTGGGAATTCGAAGCGAGCGCCATCATCCGTCTCGATGGTTAATGTGCCTTCTAGTACGTAGATATGCGTGGGAACGCTATGCATATGGCGGCCCGTCTCCCCACCTGGCTCAACTTCCACCAACAGCGATGATATCTCCGGTTTGCCTGTTTTTGGATATTCAATCTTTTGTCCACTAATGGTAGTAGAGCTTTTCAATACCGGCGAAGCCTTAAATGAACATTGCCCCCAAGCGGCGAGGTTAAGGCCGATCGAAGAGAGAACGAACACAAAGAGTACAGTTTTTCTTTTCATCACCTAATTGTAGCGGCTCGACAAGCTAAACGCTCGGGCTCGATAATATGAAAGTCCACGAGCCGAAATTAACAGATAATATTGGGGTTCTCAAGACCATACTAACGACTAATGAACCTACAATCACTCACTGATAACAGCCCTTCTCTCTACAAGTGGTCGGATAGGCTCTTGAATTCAGGGCTATACTGAGTTTGTTATAGTCGACGGGAATGTCACCACTCCGCGCCTCTACTTCAAAACCGTGCATGAGAGTTTCCAACTCACACGGCTCCTAGCCGATACGATGTCATGCCTGACATTTTACTGTAGATTCTCGATGTAGTTCGGAATACCATTTCTGATAGATATATTAGGATTTA
>JALZGI010000210.1 GCA_030861105.1 Thermoproteota archaeon | reverse complement strand
ATTGTATACAGTATAGCATATTTCCTATTAGGAAATGGTTTTTGGGCTGCCATAGCAGGTGGATTTGTATGGCTCTTGACGTTAAAAGCGCTCTATGATATGGGCTGGCTGAAAGCATTTTTAGTTGCATTTATCGTGTGGATAGCTGCAACGATTAGTGGGATCCTATTACCTACAGCTCCAGGCCCACTCTGACATACGTACGAGGGCTTCCTTAACGGGGTAAGAGTATGTTAATTACCTTTTTTTGGGTATCACTTCCCCTAGCCCAGACCTGGGATAATCATAGCATTGTGTTGTCGTTGGTTAGAGCTATTGGAGAATCTGGAGCTACCATGATGATGGCCTACAATCTACATACAACTTCTAGTCAGATCTTCGAGGATTATGGAATTGGAGGATTAGAACAGCGTATTTCAGGCATCATTTTACCTTTAATGTTCGCAGTCATTATTATATTCGTATTATGTGTTGCAGGTACTAAATATCATAAGATAATTAACTTATGCTTATGCAAGTCTGAAGTCTCGAAAATTAGCCTATGACACTAGAACTCATCAACGTAACTAAGAGATTCAATAACGGATTTAGAATTGGACCATTGGATCTAAAAATAGACGATAATGAGATTCTGGTAATTATTGGACCAAACGGAAGCGGCAAGACCACTATTTTAGACCTTATTGCAGGGTTTCTAACTCCTGACGCTGGATCCATTATCAAGGATGGATTAGACATTACTGAGGCTTCTGTAGAGGCCCGGAAAATGGGGTACACCTTTCAACACCCGAGTTTATTTCCACATCTCACCGTGTATGAGAACATAGTTTTTGGTCTCGATAGAAAAATCAAGAGGGATAACAAGAAGGAGATTCTGAATCTCTTGGATGAGCTTAGCATATGCCATCTGACTAATAGATATCCTCAGGGACTAAGTGGAGGTGAGATGCAAAAGGTTGCTCTCGCCAGGATGCTCGTGACAAAGCCAAGGATTATGCTAATGGACGAGCCCCTAGCACACCTCGATAATCCTACCAAACTTAAGCTAAGACTTGAGCTAAGGAGAATTATCAAAAGTCTTCGCATACCAACAATATATGTAACCCATTTTGAAGATGATGTATATAGCCTCGCTGATTCCGTTTTAGTGCTTCATAAAGGAGCTATAATGTTCAAAAGCAGTCTTGAATACGTATTGGGCAATTCTAATAGCTCTTCTTCTTCTTTTTTGTCCGGTGTCTTTACGAGTGGAAGCTACATAGAAGGAAAAGTTATAGACTCAAAAGCGGGGGTTACTAATTTTAAAATTGGTCCATACATTCTTGAGGCACTGGGAAATTATGTTGCTGGCCTTAAAGTTGGAATATTACTCAGACCAGAAGACATCATTCTTTCTAGGGAAGTTATAAGAACGAGTGCAAGAAATATTATAAAAGGTAGAGTAATTGATATTACAAGCAGCAACAATAATTTGGGTGTAGTAACTGTACGTTTGCTTGTAGAGGGATTCAGTATAATAGCAAAGATTACGGAGAAATCTAAAATTGATCTTGGATTAAAAAAAGATGATTACGTTTTTGCTATATTCAAAGCATCCTCTCCTCAGGTTGTTAGGGAGAACCACTCTTAGGAGAGGACATCTAGTACCGTTTATGAGAATTGAATAACTTTTGAATGATTGTTTGAATTTTCAGTCACAGTTTAACTAGTTTCAGTTGAGCTTTAATCCTGCTATTCTCAATATGCTTGGTGTGGAATATGCACAACTTCCTTCTCATCCATCGCTTTCAACTACGCTAGTGCTGTCTTTTTTGCTGCCTCAATAGGATAATATGATTAATGTTTTATAGCAGCTTTGCTCGATAATAAGCCTAAGAGATACCAGTCTTGCAACACATGATTCGATCTCAAAATCATGAAAGTGCAATTGTCTCCTCAATCACAATATATGGTTGGTAAAAACGTTGGGTTCTTTTTAGTCTTTCAGCGCCCTTTTTCTCTTGGCACTAGTTTCTATTTCACGAGTGCCAGATGATATAATTTCGATTAGTTTTGCCTTTGCATTTGAGTCTGGCTTCGGTCTTAACAATCTACCCAGCCTTTGGATAAATTCTCTGCTACTTCCTGTTCCACTAAGAATTATCCCAAGTTCTGCATCCGGTACATCTACGCCTTCATCCAAAACCTTGGATGTAACAATTGTATTATATCTTCCATTCTTAAATCCGGTAAGAGCGTCATGTCTTTCCTGTTTACTTGACTTGTGGGTTATGAACGGAATTAAAAATCTGTCTGAAATATCGTAGACAAGTTTGTTGTGTTGAGTAAATATTATTGTCTTCTGGCCTTGGCTCTCTGCCAATATTTTCTTTAGTTCTTCTATCTTTGATCTGCTGTTTAGGGCAGTATCCATGGCTTTATTTCTTGCCAATATAGCCTCCCTTGCAATTCTGCTTCTTCCTGACATCATTATTAATCTTCTAAAGGCTCCTGCATACTGCATTTTCAGACCGATTTTCTTGAGACATACCTGATATAAGCCAAAGCTTCTGTTATACTCCTCAATTTCTTCGGGTAGCATATCCACCTGTCTTCTTTCTATTTCGTACAAGGCGAGGTGTTTGTTCCTTGCAAGTTCGCTGGAATATGCTTGAAACACTATTCCACCGACGAGCTTAGGAAATTCTTTGTGCAGATCATCTTCCCTCTCAATTGTAGCAGTGAGTCCTAGACGAAACTGGGAAGCGAATTGCTCAGCTATTGTTCTATAACCAGGAGCAGCGAGATGATGTACTTCATCAAATATAATTAGGGCAAATTTGTTTCCTAACACTGAAGCGCGTAGGTATGCCGAATCATATGTAGAAACAGTGATCGGTTGAATATCATCCATTCCACCGCCTAGGTTCCCGATCTTCATATCTGGAAGATATTTTGAGAGAACCGATGTCCATTGATCCATGAGATCAATTGTAGGTACCACCACCATCGAAGCGGAGTTTATCATTTCAATTGCCTTAATGCCAATAACTGTCTTGCCTGCACCTGTGGGCAATACCACACATCCTCTCTTGCCCGCTTTGGTCCAGTTTTGAAGTGCCTTCTGCTGATATTCTCTTAGAGTTAGGTGGATGTTATTGTTATTAATTAATATAGTTGGAGAAGGGATAAGCTCCAAGACACTATCTTCATATGATATTCCACTTTGTTTTAGATATTCTATGATATTTTGATAGTGTATAGCCTGGGCTCTCATTGATTTCGACCTCGGATCAAACGATGCAAATGGAACATGAGCCATCCCTGACACTACAATAGTACCATTGTCATAGCTCAGCTTTGTTTTAAGCAATTTCTATAAATTGGCCTATCCGAAATAAAGATTTAGCTAGTTCCCAGATACATGTATAAAACACTACACGTTAGGTAAATGTTGTAGACCATAAATATTGGTGGAATTGCATCCCTTCGACAATAGGGGAGATAATTTGCTGTCGTCATCCTCAATTGTCCTGACTTAATGTCACGATAATCATATTCTGATATTCAAGGCGCCTTTTAGTACCTTAAAAGTCGCTGGTAAAATACCTATTGGTTCGCCATCGATTGCTACTGTAACATCTCTTTCCCTTGATTTTATTGAAACTTTCTTGGCTTGTCTGTAGAGTATATCCGGTTCGCTAGCATAATCGCCATCTTTGATATTAATAAAGTCGTCTAACATTTTGAGGCTACCCGAATCCTTTAAAATGACTATATCAAGCAATCCATCCGAAACAATTGCTTTGGGCGCTGGCTTAAATCCCCCACCCAGATATCTACCATTTGCAATGACACACATAGTCATTTTTGTAATTATATTTTCTCTTCCGTTGTCAATAGAAACTTCGCATAAATTGCTTTCATAATAAGGGAGAGTTATAGCCAAGCTTGTAACTGTGGATACAAGGCGGTTCTTTACCTTATTTCTAACCTTTTTCGACCTATCGATAATTTCGGCTGCCACTCCTAGCTCAGCAGCATTGAGAAATATTCGTGTTATAGGCTTTGAGTTCACATTTGGACCTTCGGCGTCCCTAGAAGGAGAAACGGTAGCACTAATTACGTCTATTTTTTTTGATTTACCAACGATAAAATTGTTACAACATTGAACAATATCTTCTGGAAGATCCAGAGACTTGGCTAGTACATTTCTCGTACCTGATGGGAGCAATCCCATAATAGCTTCCGAGTTAATAGGAACCAATAAAGGGGATCTGGGGAATCGGTCTTGAGTTCTAGTTGTCCTTAGGTCATTAAATTTGATGCGATTTCTCGTTCTTTCTTTCCCTTTTTCTATGGACATAAAGAAACCATTTGCGACCTCATTTATGGTTCCATCTCCACCAATTGCAACTATTCTTTGAAAGCCTCTCTTTAGCAAATCACGCGTCAGAGATGTTCCATCACCAGATTTTTCAGTGAAAACAATTTCAGTATCCTGACTGAATATCTTTCTGATTCTAGCAAAATGAGCATCCCATGCTTTTCCTGTTGAGCCACCTGCAGAAGTAGGATTAACAACTAGTGCAGTGGTCCTGTTTTTTTTCTTCTTTTCGTGTTTTAAGTGTATGGGAGCAGAACTCAATGTGGTAGCTCTATTTCCGTTTGTATTATAGGAATCTGGTTTAATTCCTTGGTGAGTATTGTAGTCCGTACTTCTCACCAGTTGTTCCTTGCGTGAATAGACATTCTTTTTAACGATAAATAAGACTAATAAAGCATGCTTTTATATGTGAACCGCTATCAAGTCTATATCTAGACAAGAAGTTATCAGCAAGTTTAAGACGAACAAAAACAACTGGAAGAGGCCGCAAATGAAATTCAAATAGAATGGGAGAAAGATAGAGAGAGAAAAAGACGGATTGACCACAGAAGAGTACGAAACAATGGAAATTGAAACAGAAGATCCTAACCGAGCGACTTGATAGATTGGCATTGTATAAATTTCTTTATTTGAGCCTATGTCATAACTAATTTATCATTATCATCCATATTCAATTTAGTAACAAATTTCCTTACCTCCTCTTCCCAATATGGTTTGACTAAAATAATATAATCCAGAATCATAGGCAAAGACAACTTAATGCCATCTCCTTTCTAATAATACAAATTCTAGTGGCATCCAGTTTTAGCAAGTAAGTTCTTTTGAAATGGATGACAATAGCCCTAGACCTATCAAAAATATCAATTATGAAAATGATAATTATGATTACATTGCCTATATACAATAACAGCACAATTTTATCCTTGTATGAATAACCATATTTGCTTCCCTTTAGCCAGCTTATTGCTTCTGATAGGATAGATGCGAGTATAAGCGTACAATCTCCATCCTTTTACATATCTGACAACACGTAATTAAGAAAAGTTATCTAGGTGTCGTATCGATATTATCAAGAAAAGCATCTTTGCGGCGGTCAGTATCAGGTTTAATCTTTTTATTCTTTTTTGTCCTATCCATGAT
>JALZGI010000204.1 GCA_030861105.1 Thermoproteota archaeon | reverse complement strand
GAGGAGAATCTAGCACAGCTAATATATCAAAGTTATAACCACCAATTACCAATATGTCGATAGAATAATCTGGACCTAGTCCTTCTGGAATGTCCTATCCAGGATGATTCTGGAACTTACATATGTAAGATGTGCAAAATGAGGTCTAACTCAGATGAGGAACTTGCGAGTGGCAGACATATAGTTCACGAGGGGACAATGGCTCAAGGGAATACGAGGATCATGAGATAAAAATGAAGAAAATCCAACAAAAAGTCTTTCTGTCAGAAGCAAGAGCACTCAAACAAACTCAAGAACAGAACAGAACAGAACAAAACCTAAAAAGGACGATACAACTCAGAACAGCAAGAAACACAAGAATATGTCCTACAGGATCTCTAATTAGTTGATTCTACATCTCTTTGCTGCTCATCTGGCTATTAGGCTCAAAGCTACACAGAATAAGACCTACACAAATATCGTGAATAGTCGGACTGTGTGCATATGAGGGGGGCTTGTAGATGCTTCGTGAAACCAATTGCTGGTATTGTCTATCACGCTTATCAACAATACCTGGTAGTTTCTTCCCCTTCGGAATAAAATATATAGACACTGAGTTGACATATTCTCGAGTATTCTTTTCAGTCAGGTATTCTCCTCGGAATTCATGTTCTAAATGTCCACCGCGATTTGCGCATTCTATTTCTGTCCTTAATCCATCCGGATCAGGCACGCGTTTTAATGCATGTGGGAAGCTTTCATCAAAGCTTGGCCATCCACAACCAGCATCAAGCTTGCTTCGTGATGAAAAGAGTGGTGCGTTACACCTTCTGCAAATAAATATTCCGTCTTCATAGAAGTTATCATATTCACCAGTAAAAGGAGCCTCTGTTGCTTTATGGATAATAACTTTTTCTTGCTCAGGAGTTAGCTTATTGTAATCCTTAGCGATCATAATTTATCAACAGAAATTATAATCCTTCGCATATCCTTATTTGTATATCAACAGATATGTTGCTACCCCAAAGAGGGCATTAGTTAGCATTTTTTGAGTTGATTTATCAGCATCTACATAAATAAAAATAAATGATCATAGTTATTATTAACTACGGAAAGGGATTGTTTTGTGCCCAAGAAACGACTCAATCCAAGTTGTCAACATTGAGCTGAAGCTTCGAGTGACTGAATTGCGGAATCAACTCATAACGAATTATCAGGAAGAATCTCTATCTCGGACATTAAATCCCATATTGACTGTTGTCTTTTCTCTGCCTCAAGGCTAACCATCCTCAAAATACATTGATCCAATTGGGGAGATATAAGTGAATTATATTTTGACGGGGGTTTCAAAGGTGCCCTATCCAAACTAGGGTTGTTAGGGTCATAGGACGGAGGGCGTAGCCTTGTTAACATCTCATAGAATATTACACCAAGAGAAAAAATATCGGTACGGCCATCGATTAATCTTTCATTTTTGTTGACTGTGGCAAACCATTGCTCTGGTGAACAATAATCGGGAGTTCCCCCGATATTTCCTTCACTAAATACGGCCGTTAGTTCTAATGCTCTTCGATCTACATCAATGGGAGAAGAGGAGGCAGAGTTGCGATCGTCTTCATCTTCCTTAGAGAGATCTGCTTTGACGAGGCCCCAGTCTGTAATCTTGATCGCTGATTTTGTAGCATCCGTAAACATAATATTGCTTGGTTTAAGGTCTCTGTGATATATATTGGAGCTATGTGCCTGTGCCAATGCATTACATACGGGGAGAATTATTCTACTAATAGTCCATTTGACATCAAAATAATAGTGGTCATCACTTTGAAACTTTTCGTTCATATGCTCCCTTAGAGAACCTCCACCCAGGTATTCCATTATGTAGTATGGATAAAAGTTTGGAGGATCTCCTCCAATATTCCATTGAACGATGTCTACGATATTTGGATGGTCTAACTGAGACAAGACTGTTATTTCCCTTTCAAAGCGCTGTTTAGTAACCATGTCTATGTTAGTTAGTTCTTTCAAGGCATAAACTCTGTTATCTTCTTTACTGATTATCTCGTATATGGTCCCAAACGAACCTGTGCTTATTCGTCTTTTAATATTATATTTCAAATAATTAGTACAAGGTAGCTTATGGGCAATATAATGATTGAGCAAACTGAATTTAGATAATTAGGCACAGCCAATTTAGATGATGTTTGGCATAGGAAAGTTATCGAAGAGCATCATTGCATGGTTTCAGTGTTCAATGATGAATATATGCTCGGTGTATAGAAATGCTAATGGGAAAACAGGAAATAGACTAATTGTAGTTAAGAATGCAAACTTCTAACAATTTGGTGTAATACACGGCGGTGAAAGGCCCTAACTTATCCTATAAGAAACACCTTACTGAAATAGAGATTCAAGAAAGCAATTAAAGTCATAGAAGAAGCTGTGAACGTAGTATGCCGAGAAACACCAGCTACTAATGAGAGTTAGGAGAAGTGATACCAGTTCTCATATAGAATACGGAGCGTCATATACGACTAACACTAGCACATGCCAGCCCACTTCGATGAGACACAGGCTCACTGATCCTTTCACTTAGGGTATACTTGTTAAAAGTATCCTCCCAGATAAATAGTGCTTGGATTGAAGTCATAGCGCTTTGCTATATGACAACTTTGATGTTGGTAAGCGTTAGCAGTTATGACTCCTATCTTTTATCTTTAATATAGTCCTCAGTATTTAGACAAAGTCCGACAGTATTAATTTATTATGGTTTGTTTTAATCAAGACTTCGTTGATATTCCTTGGATCTTGTCTCTAAGCCAGATGAATTATTGGGATCTACTAACTTTGAGGTTAAGTATAGTGACCTGGCCGGGCGAATAGCGAA
>JALZGI010000200.1 GCA_030861105.1 Thermoproteota archaeon | reverse complement strand
ATTGTATAGTGACCTGAATTGTGGGGCCTAGGAGATACTTCATTTACCAATATACTATTATCTTCTGTGAGAAACATTTCGACTCCAAAAACTCCTGAGCTGCACAGAATTTTAACTACCTTCTCCGCTATCTTTCTTGCCTTTTGCGAAGTTCTTTCTGGAACTCGGGCTGGCGCAATGGTTGTGTCCAGAATGTTGTTTTTATGGATGTTTTCTACAACGGGGAAGGACTCTATTTGACCACTTCTGTTCCTTGCTACCATCACGGACAATTCTTTTCTAAACTTGATAATCCGTTCGACCATGTATTTTGTTCCGTCGATACTTCTGAACCGTTTGAGCAGCTCATCCTGAGAACGTATTAGAGTATTGCCCCTGCCATCATAAGAGTCCGTGCATGCTTTCATCAATAGAGGTAAGCCGATATTTTTTGTCAGTTCCCCTGGATCGCTTGCCTCATCAATAAGCCGAAAAACTGGCAACGGGATGTTGTTTTCCTCGAAGTAAGTTTTTTGCTTGTATTTGTCCTGAATTATCCGGAGTACCCTTGGGGAGGGACATATATTCTTTCCATTTGCTTCCAAACGCTCCAACACTTCGGAATTTGCGAGCTCAATTTCGTAGGTCAGCACGCTACATTTGGATGCTAGTTGCTCTATCGCAGTCGGATCCTTGAAGTCAGCGATGATCTGTTCATCAGCTACAGCCGACGCAGGACACTGTTCCTGTGGATCAAGAATAACCACCCTCATAGACATCCGTTTCGCCTCCTGTGCTATCATCTTACCGAGTTGTCCGCCTCCTATAACTCCAATCGTCGTGGGATCTAGGACTTTAAGGACGTTACCACCGTTATCTCGCATCGATCCAAATTTTAAATCGTTACATCGGGGTTAAAAGGATTGTTTAGGGCTTCGGTGTTTCTGTGACAAAGATCTGTTTATATTAAAAGAAGACGAACTTCTAGAAATCAATGAATACAAATCACCCAGTGGCAATTGTAACAGGTGCGGGTGGCGGTGTCGGACGGGCAATTTCAAAACGCTTGTATGCTGACGGGGCAAAAATAGTCATGGTGGGAAGAGATTTATCTCGACTTACTGCATTAGCTCAAGAGTTCGATGACAAAAACAGACTGCTCCCGATTAAAGCGGACATAACAAGAGAAGCCGACGTAATCAATATAATAGAACAAACCTTGTCGGCCTTTGACAAGATCGACATTTTGATCAATAGTGCGGGGACCATAAATGAACCTGAACTGTTCCACCTGATGAGTGAAGACGAATGGTCTCCATTGATTGAAACTAATCTAATTGGAACGCTTCGAACCACTAGATCCGTGTTGCCCATCATGATGGAAGCAAAGGCTGGCAATATTGTGAATATTTCTTCTTTATTGGGAATTCGGGCCATACCTCGAGTTCCTCTCTCTGTCTATGGTGTCACGAAAGCTGCAGTCATTATGTTCACAAAAAGCATAGCAGTGGAATACGGTCCCTATGGAATACATTGCAATTGCATAGCACCATCTACCATCCGTACGCAAAGTATTGAGCCCTACCTTGAAGATGAAGAAGCAAGAATAACCCTTGAGTCAACCTTTCCATTACGGAGGATTGGCACCGCAGAGGATATCGCTGGCGCTGTATCATACCTCTGTTCCAGCGATGCACAATGGATCACTGGGGTTGTAATAACGGTGGACGGCGGTATATCAGCAAAACAGTAGCCCACTGTTGTCAGTTCCTATTTATGATCGCTTGCCAAATAGGTACTCTTTATACTTGTTAACTATTGGAATTACGCATTTGACGATAATTGTATGGTAGTTAGTTGTACCAACGTCAAAAGACATCAGTAACACGAAGACGAGTCTGTTGTTCTCATCGGTTATCGGAATTGTCGCTCTTATGAGTTTTGCGTAATGTGATGACGCGTAGTTAATTTTTCCAAGATGAGACTCCCATCGGAGCCTTGTGTACTGTCTTGTGGCCGCTGTGATTGCGTATTGAGCTCTCTCTTCTGGCGTGAGTAGGGCATTAAGACCTTTTCTTTCTGCATAAGCCAAGAGTTCCCCGTCCTCATCACAGATGCCAGCGAATCTGACGGCTGGATCGGCCGATACGATATCATTGCAAAATTCCTGAAAGACTTTCTTTTCCACTATCATAGGTCGATATATTGGAGCATATTTTGATTCTTTCCTTTTCAAATCCAGCCTTAGAATAAGTTATGGCAAAGAGGTCATAAACTATCATTATGCTTTAATTGTGAGAAGCACAGATTAGTTGAGTTGGAAAGGAACAAGTACGTTCTCGATACGAGCGTGATTATAGGAAGACAAATTGGCTTGAAGCTTCAGAACAACGAAATAAAAAGCGGCGACGAAATCATAGTGCCCGTACCTGTTGTAGACGAGCTGCGATCACAAGCCACCGACAATAGGGAACAAGGAGTTGTAGGATTAGATGAAATTAAAAGGATAAGAGAATTATGTAGCAAAACAGGAGTATTGCTACAGTTCAGAGGTCAGCTGCCAACCTCTAATGACATTCAGCTTGCTAAGGGCGGTAGGATTGATGCGATTATAACGGATATTGCAAGGGAAAGTGAAGCAACACTCCTTACCGCAGATTACATTCAGCATCTCGTAGCCGAGGCTTTAGGGATTGAGTCCATGCTAATAAAATCCAGCAAGCCCAGTGAACGTCTTCCGTTTGAGGAACTCTTTGACGGCAGTACAATGAGCGTGCACCTGAAGGAAGGAGTTCCTGCAATGGCGAAGCGCGGGAGGCCCGGAAGCTTTGAGCTGGCACAGCTTTCAGAGGAAAAGATGTCTTATACTAGATTGGATGAAATGGCAAATCAAGTTGTAGAAATAGCAAGGACGTCCTCTAGAGGGTCTGTGGAAATCAATAGAATAGGTGCGATCGTTGTACAAGTAGGTTCGTTCCGTATTGCTATTACTCGACCTCCGTTTTCAGAAGCTATCGAAATAACAATAGTAAGACCCATTGTAAAGCTTTCATTAACTGACTATAGTATTAGCGAAAAGCTAATGAAAAGGCTCTCCCAAAAAGCGGAGGGAATAATAGTTGCTGGCCCTCCTGGGTCAGGGAAAAGCACACTTGCAAGTAGCATGGCTGAATTCTACGCACAACAAGGGAAAATAGTTAAAACATTTGAGTCTCCACGAGATTTGCAAGTCTCCAGAAATATAACACAGTACGGTCCGCTTGAGGGTGCCTTCGAAAAAGCAGTCGACATACTTCTCATGGTTAGACCTGATTACACGATCTTTGACGAGGTACGAACAACAAAGGATTTCCTAGTATTCTCAGACATGAGACTGGCAGGTGTAGGAATGGTAGGGGTTGTACACGCAAGTAGCCCCGTAGATGCAGTACAGAGGTTTATTGGAAAAATTGAACTAGGAATGATCCCTCATATAATAGACACAATTATCTTTGTAAAGAACGGTTCAATAAGCAAAGTCTATGACATTTCCTTGACAATAAGAGTTCCTGCTGGGATGATTGAGAGTGATCTGGCTCGACCCGTTATTGAAGTGCGGGATTTTGACATGGACCAGATCGAGTACGAGATATATACTTATGGGGAAGAAAATATAGTGGTTCCAATATCTAGCATTGCAGATATGATGTCGACTGAGGATGCAGTAACAACATTAGCAGAATCCAAGATAAGAGACACAATAAGAAGATTCGATCCTAAAGCAGAAATAAAGATAATCTCAAGGGATCGGGTTCGGATCAAGGTAGACAAAGATACTGCCCCCCTAATAATTGGCAAGGGGGGCTCGACTGTAAATGAGTTAGAAAAAATGCTAGGCATACATATTGATGTGGAAGTGAAAACACCGACCCTGGGGCAAGAAATTTCCTTTCAGGTTAGCGAAGGAGGATCTTCCATCAATCTCTTGGTCGATCCTGCATTCATAGGAGAAAAGGTCGATGTTTATGTGCAAGACCAGTTTCTTCTTAATAGTCAAGTCGGAAAAAAAGCTAGAATAAAGATTGATAAACATTCAGAGAACGGGCGAAAGTTGGTCAATGCCATAATCGGAAATCAAGAGATTAAGCTCTACCAAAGCATAGGTTAATTATGAGGGCCAGCTTTTGCTCTAAAGAGACCCGAAGAGGACTGCTACCATCCATGGTGGGGTTGATGTAGATTATAAGGGAAGAATCGCTAAGGCGCGTGGCATTGACCATAGGGGGAAGCGATCCATCAGCGGCAGCTGGCGTCCAGGGCGACATTAAGACCTTTTCAGCTCTTGGCATATATGCTTGTGCGGTTGTAACAGCAATAACTGTACAGAACACGCTAAGAGTTGCAAAAGTTGTGCCCCTTTCTCCAAACCTAGTTTCTGGTCAAATTTCGAGTATACTAGAGGATGTGTCGCCCAGGGCAACAAAGATTGGGATGATCCACAATGCGCCTGCGATCAAGGAAACTGCTGCTGCACTAAAACTAGTCAAATCTCCAATTATCTTGGATCCAATTATATACAGCACAACCCGGGCGAGGCTGTTGGAAAAAGACGCCGTTGAAGAAATGATACATACTCTTATACCGCTTTTGCATACTATTACTCCAAATATTACGGAGGCTGAAGAAATCTCTGGCCAACGGATCAGGAACATGGAAGATGTCTCAAATGCTGCCAAGGCAATCCAAAGAATAGGTGCACATAACATTATCATCAAGGGAGGACATGCTAAAGAAGAGCTCTCCACGGACTATCTATTGCAGGAGAATGGAGAAGAAGTCAAAATAGCTAGAGTCAGAATCAGAGTAAGGGGGCCTCATGGATCGGGATGTAACTTTTCAGCAGCTCTAACAGCATTTATCGCCCAAGATTTTTCACTAAAAGACTCATTCGAGTTAGCCAATGAATACACTCGAAAGTCGATAGAGAATGTCTACCGGATTGGAAGGGGCTTGCCAGTTACTGACTCCATATTCTCCATTTACAATAATTCGTGCAGACTTAATGTTTTGCAAAGAACGCAGGAAGCAGTAAACTACATAGAGTCCATAGATGGGCTGGGTATACTAATACCGGAGACACAGTCTAACCTTGTCTTTGCTCTGAACGGGGCAAAAACGATAGAGGATGTTGCTGGGGTTAGGGGAAGAATTGTAAGGATTGGATCCAGAGTTAGACCTTCAACTTGTGTAGGATTCGGATCGTCACTCCATGTAGCGTCTGCTGTCTTGGCCTATGGTAAACATAATCCAAAATACAGGTCAGCCATGAATATAAGATACGACCGTAAGTTAAACAATATCTGCCATTCGAAATTCATCGTATCGCATTATAAAAGAAGTGAGGAACCAAAGTATACAAAATACAAAGAGGGCAAAACTGTGATCTGGGGAGTGACCGAGGCATTAAAAAAACGGCCAGGGGCTGACATTGTATGCAATACTGGAGACTTTGGAAAGGAAGCAATGACACTTGTCTTTGGATATGAGCCATTTGACGTAATTAATAAATTGAAAATAATATTGAAAGAATACTGGGACGGATGAGACATTTCTGTATCTTTATTAAACGTCTACTCATCTTCGACAGTTGGTAATTAATAGATGAAGGCTATTATCCTAGCCGGTGGTCTAGGAACGAGGTTACAAC
>JALZGI010000198.1 GCA_030861105.1 Thermoproteota archaeon | reverse complement strand
ATCTTGAACCCTACCTCGTCAACTATTTCTCTTGGCACTTTCCATACGACCATACCATTTGCAGAAAAACCTGCATCACGATGACGTAATATGGCTGCAAACCTTCTCATTACGCCATCTCTTTCATATTGCTTAGCTTTTGAAAAAAGTTGCACTAAACTGATTCCGAGTTGTTTAGCAGATTTCTCAAATGGTTCCGGTACCAGTTCTAAATCTTTTTGTAGTTCTCGGATAAAATCTTTGTCTTGTTCTGTTAATACAATTTTTGTTGGATTCAGTTCTCTAACAGTATCTGTGGGCTGAGGCTTTTCCACATCATTGTTGACCATATCAAGTTTCACTCCAATTTTGTAGAGTTTTAGTGTCGGTAATAGTCTATATTTTACAACACCATCAAAAGCAGCCATTTTACCTAAAACTGTTTTTATATTGTCTTGTGGAGGAACAGCCAGAGTGAACCACATATTATACTCGTGATTCCTTTCGTAGTTATGGCTTACCCCTGGATGTCTGTTAACTTGAGCAGCAACATCTTCAAGTTTGTCTCCTTTGACCGAAAATGCTATCAACGCGCTTTTATAACCCAATCGTCTTGTATCAAATATAGCATTAATTTGCCTTATCAAACCCAGTTGCTTTAGGCGAGAAATTTTGCGGATAACTTCACCTTCCGGTATGCCATGTCTTTTCGAAATTTCCAGAAATGGTCTTTGAACCAATGGGAAAGACCACTGTATCTCATTAAGAAGTTTTCTGTCAATTTCATCTAGGTTCTCGGTCTGTAATGCCGCTGACGTCGTTGGTGAACTTATCAGAATGTTCCCTCTGTTTTTTCGTGCTGCGTATCGTCAATTAAAACTTTATCCTTATTATTAGGTCCAAATGTTGCGCGAATATGTTGGAGAGCAAAATCTAAGGTTGACCGTTTTCTCCGATTAGATGATGGTGGTACTGCACATGAAAACTATAGTTTTCATCTAGTACCTCAGTGATAACAGAACTTTTGAACAAGGCACAGGAAATATCTCACCTTTTTACGGCAATACACCCCTAAAAGAAATCGGCCCATAACAATAATTGTCGTGTATGTTCCGCGCAACTCGACTCAAGAAATGTTTTTTAGTCGATGAATTCATTCGCTCTTGATTTGATAAGGGTGTTAGTGACCGGGGGCGCCGGTTTCATAGGTTCTAACTTGGCAAATTCATTGATAAATGAGGTCGAAGACCAAAATGATACATATTCTACGAATAAGTACCCTCGTGTGCTAGGAAATGAGGATCACAGCAAGGACGGAAACAGAAGATATTCTGTAATCGCTTTAGATGATCTGTCCTTGGGCATGCCTCACAACCTGTCAAATAATGTGAAATTTGTCAATGGATCAGTTATGAATTATGATCTGGTATTGGAACTTACCAAGGATTGTGACTACATCTTCCACCAGGCTGCATTGAGCTCCTCACCTATGTTTGTTGATGACCCTAGACGAGGTATGGACGTAAACATAATGGGATTTATGAATATCATGGAGGCAGCAAAGAGAAACAATGTAAAAAAGGTCATTTACGCATCTTCCTCTTCTCTCTACAATGGATTGCCTACTCCATATAAGGAATCCAATACCGTAAGACCTAGGACATTCTATGAATCATCATTTTATTGTCGAGAAATATTAGCTCAGACATACTATTTGGAATATGGACTTGATTCTGTAGGCCTCAGATACTTTAGTGTATATGGGCCAAATGAAAGACACAAAGCCAGATTTGCAAACAATATCTCACAGTTTATTTGGGATATGGCAGAAAAAAGAAAGAGTCCTGTCATTTACGGAGACGGGAATCAGACCAGAGATTTCACTTTTGTAGATGATGTTGTTCAAGCAAATATATTAGCAATGAGAAAAAATCCAGTCGGCAATTCTAAATCAGGTAATCTAGATAATAATAACCCAGGTTATAAAAGTGACAAGAGCGATAATGGTCATAGTGATAATAAAAGCAGGGAAAGAAATCTAGCTTGTCTCAGTAAAAGTGGTAGCAATTATAATGTCTATAATGTTGGGACTGGCACCCAAACTTCGTTTAACAGCATAATTGAAATTATAAATAAACTATTAGACACTGATATAAAACCAATATATATCAAAAACCCAATAAACAACTATGTGCGGCATACAATGGCAGATATATCACTTGCAAGATCGGAATTAGGTTATGAACCAAAATGGAAGAATGTGGAAGATGGCATTAAGCGCTTAATACATCAACTGGGACTTTCCGGATCTACTACCGTATCAGCTCCTACTTCCTCTTCCTCATCTTTATCCCTTAATTAAGGAAGAGAAGTATACTTATGTTTTTGATCACATATTACCGCTCTAACACTACCAGTATTGAAAAGACCCTGTTATTAACAAATTTAACAAAATAAAAAGAAACTTCAATTTGGGCCAGTATAAATGATCAATATTGCAACACAAAGGGCCCAACATCCATATGTCTTTGACCATTGGTAGTGACTAACAAAAAACAACATCCTGACAAAGAAATTGTTCGCTAGATTTTGAGCCAAAGTAGCGAAGACTAGGAGGAAACAAACGTAAAGTTCCAGACAGGAAGTAAATCCGAAGTAGCACACAAAAATATTCCTGCTATCAGCGCTGCAGTTAGGATGACTAATGCTTTCGTTTTATTATTCGATTGCACTGGACTAGGGACCTAACCAAATCACAATGAAAAGTAAAATACTCTAGTAGACAGGATGAGCCTTTCAATAGCGATCTTTAAAACTTAAGAGAATCGGGACGACGAGGAAAAACATCATCTAGAAATGTGTTAAAATGACTTTCTCAAGGAAGAAGATTAAGATAAAAAAGTTCCCTGAATATAATAGATATTTCTTGAGGGAGGTACCTGAGCCTGAGGTCGCAAGTGTTTCAAAAAAAAGGTACAAAGGCTTTAAAAGGCGAACACTTAGAGCTAGGTGTCCTCTGTGTGGCTACTATAATTGCAACATTGTAATTGTTGATAGCAGAGGAGACAAAGGGAACACAGACCACTGAGACCTGTTGTTAATTGGAGAAAATTAATACTACAAAAGCTACGTTTGGGCATTGTACTGAATGCATTAGGACTAAGCGGAGCGAGGATCACCCATGTGCTCTTACTAAGACTGACGTCTCCTCAGTTGCTCCAACACCTCCAACTGGTGGCAAGGGGATATTTGAATCTGCCATACTCTTTAGTCCACCATATCAGCTAAAGGGGACACAGGTGATGAACGAGGCTCTTGGAGTCCCTGAGACAATAATACCTAGAAGACACATAATTTGATTGAGAACCAGAAGCCGCAGGAGACTCAAGCGTAATCCGAAGGGAACATTCCGCTGAGTCTGAGTCACCTCTACTGCCTGGTTCGATGCTTCTAGACCCAAGTCTAAATATGAAGTAATGATGATATAGGCTTGCGTTGTGATTCTTCTTATCCTTCAAGAAGACTGTCATCATATTTTCAGGCATTTTTCATGTTTCTTAACTGTACGTTGATTCGATGGCATGCATCAGAAGAACGACGTTTGACAAACTACATTCTATACGAAAAAGCTGTTGTTGTACAGTTCTGTTACCTGCGATAACTCGCTCTCGCTGAGATACTTTCCGTCCGACATTTGTGCAAACATTTCTATTTCGTTGGCGTCTGTCGCAGTAGGCAACACCGCTGATACTTCTTTTTGGGACAAGACGAACTTTATAGCGAGCTCAGTTATACTCCAACCGTTAGAGACAGACATTGGCCTTAGTTTTTCAACCTTCTGCATAGATTCAAGAATCCACTCTCTCTTCCGAGTGCTTCTATGATCATTCTTATCGAACACTGTTTTATCGTTGACCTTTCCGGTCAATACACCTGATGCGTCAGGAACCCGCACCAACAGTCCAACATTGTATTCTCTAGCCGAGTCTAGGAAAGACCGTCCTGGGTCCTGTTCTATAATGTTATAAACAGTCTGTAGACATGTGATGTTTCTCTTTTGCATAGCTTCGAGTCCTTCCTTCTCCCATCCAATTGCTGGACCTAATGCTACCCCGTGGCTTCCAATCTTACCGTCTTTAACTAGTGCATCAAGAGATAGAAACAATTCGTCATCCTGGATCGCATTTATTTTTGGATTGTGAAGGCTATATACATCAATATAGTCAACCTGCAGACGTTTCATACTCTGTCGCAATGCAAATTGTAAGAAATCAGCATGATGTTTCTGCGGTAATTCATTATGCCCGACCTGTTCAGCGTTGTAGAAATCATAGCCCCATTTCGTGGAGTAAACAATCTCTCCCTCGTGCATACCTGCAAATGCTTGAGCAAGGAGCTTTTCGCTCTTGCCTTTTCCATAAACATCGGCCGTCTCATAAAAATTGATCCCGATGTCGTAGGCCCTCTTTAACATTCTAATGGCTTGAATATCATCGATCTTGTTACCCCACCAATCCATACCAATAGTCCATGCTCCGAAGCCGATCTCGCTTACGGAAATTCCACTTTTTCCTAGTTTTCTATATTTCATATTACTACCTCAATATCTCGTTAATCTCTAAGGCAATTCTGTCAAATAAGGAGTCACCTATAACTGGTCGGTCAGAGAATGGATCATGGTTATCAGCTAAACATGTTAGAGAGGGGAACATTTGAATGTCGAGCCATGATCTACATCCAAACCATTCAGAATTCATCTCCACCTCGATCGGATCTTGTAGCCTGTAGACTCTTAGCAGTACTACCTGCATAGGTTTTTTAGGATTATATTTCACCCTAACCTGAACGTAACTTTCGTTCCAAATATGATACTTCTGAAGCTGCGATAACAATGAAACATCTTCTATTTGTTTCACAGCTATTGCGCGTGCATACGATGTGATTCTAACCTTATTTTTATCTCTTTCTTCCTGTAGCATCGCTGTCAGCTCATGCGCAAAGTCGGGCTGTATCGATTCTATTGATTGGTGTTCATAGGTCGGATAGAGCAAAAAACTATTGTGTTTGACCTGAAAGCCTTCCCTATACTCCATTATACCTCCCTTTCTTAGCAATAATACCTGCCTACCCTCTTCAAGGGCTTTACATACGATCGCCCACTCCTTTAGAGCAGCTGTTATTTTGGTAGACCTGTCATAGTATGAGACCGGATTAGAATTTTCAGCTAGTGAACCATCGTGCATTTCCCGGCTCAGGTTAGAATCTAACCTGGGAGTAGATTTTAAAAATGGCATCTTTGTAGTTGTTGTCTTTTTTGTCTGAATCGTAGACAAATTGGAAGTATCGATAGATGTAAAATGACGATGGTAACTATCCAAGACTCTTGATAAACTCTTCTACATCGCCCCTATAAATACAAACCATCATGGGGGTATCCTTTATAACATACCTGCTTACACGAGTTTCACGTAAGTGGACTATTAGGTCCTGGAAGGCCATCAAATCGCTTGTCTCAAAAGCAAGCATAAAATCCTGATCACCTATACCAAATGAATATGATGTATTTATTCTGACTTGGGGAAACCTTCGTCCGACCGTTATATGCTCCTCCATCATTTGCATCCTTTCTTCAAACGGCAGGAGATACCATTCCCTTGATTTTACAAAAGGGTACACTACCACATATTTCATTGAGGTGTTTTCTTTTGTATCTGAATCCAAGAGATAACCTGGCGGAATTTCATTTTTCCTTGAATATACAGATGGACGATAGGAGGAAAGATATACCTTAGAAGGTTCAAGGTACTTTCCAAAGACCGTGAGGTAAATCTTCGATGTTAGGGTTTGCATCTTTTCGACAGAATCGGAAATCATCCATAACATAAATTGACAATCCTCACGCAGCCCCAGTGTAGAATAGACACTGACTCTCATCTTTGTCATAGCCACTTCTAACAAGGCTTTGAATTCCTTAGCTGCCTCTTCTTTTCCCAGTTCATTCAGCCATCTCCACTTAGGGTCTACTTTGTAAAAGGAGAAATTCAAAAATACAGAAGGGGTTGTTGATCGGACGTTCGTATCAGCTGTTATGGAATTCACTGGCTGTGCTGTGGATGATTTAACTTCAGATAACGGTTTCACTCTATTTGTATTAGGCATGCTCGGTCTCCTTCTTTCTTGCGTTTCTTTGCTAGAGGACATGTGCTTACGATGAGTACAAGGTAAATCGCATTTAAACGTGCTGTACCAAAAAATAGGAAGCTAAAAAAGTTAATTCGGACCGGGCAGCCCACTAGGATTCACGAGAAAGTTTGCAGGCGTATTTTCGAATGTAAAGGTAATGGACTTCCGGAATCATCTCACTTGTCCTCAATTCCGAGCCAACCGTACCCCTTTGTTTCAAGAACTTCAGATAGCTCCTTGCCACCTGACTTGATAATCCTACCCCGTGCCATAACATGAACATAGTCCAGTTTTGAAAGGTATCTTAAGATTCGAGCATAGTGGGTAATCACGACGACCGCAGCGCCGGTTTCAATAAGTCTATTTATGGCTTCGGCTACAGACTTGACTGCGTCAATATCAAGACCAGAGTCGGGCTCGTCAAGGACTGCCAAATTTGGTTTTAGCACCAGCATTTGCATAACTTCTGACCTCTTCTTTTCTCCACCAGAAAATCCTTCATTCAGGTATCTACTAAGAAAGGTAGGGTCAAGGCCTACGCTATCTAAATTCCTCTTCACATATTCGTGAAACTCTCTAACAGTAAGGAATACCTCCCTGTTTTTTTGTTCTTCGGCAAGTGTCTTATTTAATGTATTGTACGCATTTCTCAGAAAATGGCTATAACCAACTCCTGTGATTTCAAGAGGATATTGAAAGCCTAAGAAAAGTCCCTTCTTTGCCCTTTCATCTGTTGATAGATTTATAATGCTTTCTCCTTTGACAAGGATATCCCCAGAGGTAATAGAATATTTTGGATGACCTAGCAATACATTTGCAAACGTGCTCTTCCCTGAACCGTTAGGACCCATCAGCGCATGTACCTGTCCTTTATCCACCAAAAGGTCAAGACCCCTTAGGATTTCCTTGCCTTCGATGCTAACATGTAGCCCTTTGCACTCCAAAAATGTCATTCTGGTTATCTATCGCAATCATAC
>JALZGI010000190.1 GCA_030861105.1 Thermoproteota archaeon | reverse complement strand
AGCCATAACCACTTACAGCAATCTGCTGTTATGACCGACCAATTTAAAATACTTTTAAATCCAGACATTCGTTCTTATGACTACCCGTATATGATCCCTCGATGTATGCTTGTGGTTTTTCCGACATTAGAAGTATCTTTTGAGATAAGAGCTCAGGGATGCACTACAGGGGTCTGACAATTAGGCGAAAGACATTAACTCCTGTGCAATGATGTTGATATTTTCTAATCCAACAATTATCTAATTCTCCAACGGAGAGTGAGAGATTGCAATAATAGTAGTAATAGTAGTAGTAGTAGTAGTAGTAATAATAATAATCATGAAGCCAACGCAGACGCTACATTTTTCATAATATTTCACTTCCAACTTTTTGCATAGCATATACACATATACATGCATAACCAGATGGATTGGTATAGATCAGGAGGACTACCCAATGGAGCTGACTAAGAAACCGCAATGGATTAGGCTTAAAGTACCTTCTGGTGTAAACTACACGTCCGTAAAACATACCCTGAAAGAACTTGAGCTTCACACTGTCTGTGAGGAGGCAAAATGCCCTAATATCTCTGAATGCTGGGGAACGGGAACAGCTACTATAATGATAATGGGTAACATCTGCAGCAGAGGCTGCAGATTTTGTTCTGTTACAAGTGGAGTCCCTGGTATTCTTGATCAAAAAGAACCAGAAAATGTTGCCATTGCAATAAAGAAATGGGGTCTGAACTATGTCGTGATTACATCTGTTTGTAGAGATGATTTGGAGGACGGAGGAGCAGGCCATATTGCAAAGACAATCGAGATGATTCGCTCACACTGTCCTCGGACTCTTGTGGAAGCTCTTATTCCGGATTTTAGGGGTGATGAAGGGGCTATTTCCAAGGTAGTGGCGGCAGGTCCAAACGTCATAAGCCATAATATTGAAACAGTGGCTCGGCTCTCACCTAATGTCCGGGACACTAGGGCCACATATAGTCAGTCACTATTGGTTCTAAAGAAGATAAAGGATCTTGACTCTAAGGTATACACGAAATCGTCCTTGATGTTGGGATTAGGAGAACAGGAGGATGAGGTTTTTGATGCTCTGAGTGACCTGAGATCAATAAGAGTCAGCATACTTACTATCGGACAATATTTACAGCCTAGCTCTCGACACTTGCCAGTTGTTCGATATATTACGCCAGAAATGTTCGATTGGTTTGCGCAGGAAGCAAAGCGTATGGGATTTGCATATGTTGCTTCAGGTCCTCTGGTAAGAAGTTCCTACAGGGCAGGGGAATTTTTTAATCGAAGCCTGGGCTCACAATAATAGTCAACAAGTTCGCCTAGAGTTTGGCAGAAAAAACTGCTAATCTGTAATCCTTGATGTGTCTCCCTCCATTTTCTTGATAGTGTCTGAATCAAGTCGTACCCTTTCCAGTGCTTCTTTTAACTTTGGAACAGTATCATACTTTTCGATTTCTATAGGATCTACCCATCTATAGGTGTCGTGTTCCCAGTCTAAGCGAATCTCGTCTGTGTTTGAAAGAAAGTAAAATGGATGAATAACCCATGTAATATTATTTGGCCTCATATTATCAGCAGCCTCCAAAGGTTTGCCCTCTTCCAAAAATTTGATGTTTTCGTTTCTCAATCCTGTCTCTTCTTGTATTTCAGTGAGAGCCCGTCTGAAAGGTGTTTCTAATTTCTCTATGTAACCGCTAACCCCAGCCCATTTTCCCTTCATTGTCTTTACCTTCTGACTTCGTCTTAAAAGTAATATCTTGCCTTGATATTCAATGAAAACAGTAATTATGTTATTTCTAGCCTTTGCTTCTCTTTTATCGAATTGATGGTACGACATATTATGCTGACTATATACATAGATAAACTAGATATAACCACTACCTCGGGTAAAATTCCATAGGTCTGATGTCAGGGTAAAAAACTGAAAAGACTCAAAACCTCCCAGCTCTCGGAGGCATATTAACATCTTGTCACTCTATGGAGCTTCGCTCTAACTGCCCGACAGCTTCTCTTCCTTAAGGTCTGATCTGACTTCGGTTTTAAACTTCTAATAGCTTCAAGTTTTCTTTCTCTATTAGTTCTAAGATCCTTTTCTTCTCTTTTCCCATTCCTTTTTTATCCACTATTGCATGAGTCACCTTTTCGACACTTCTGGATATCATTTGACGTATCATGAGTCCATCAATTGAAATCAAATTGTGTTTAGCCGCTATCGAGGCCAGTCCAAACTCAGACTCAAGCAATAGCTTATTTAGCCTGGTAGGATAATGCGTTCCTCCAAATGCTATTCCTACGCTCTTGCAATGCTTACCTTCATTTTCTCTGGTTAAAATGGTTACCACGCTTTGGCAGACAGCTGCGGCAGCCCTTCTATCAGCCCACTGTTTTTGTGTGGAGCCAATTTCAACAAAAATACATGGTTTTTTAAGCGACGTGGGCCCATGGTGCGTAGCTTCAATTATTATATCATACTCAGAAACAAATGACTTTCTGGAAGTAATATCCTGGATGTAACTTTTTTGAAGATAAGGATAGGTAATTCCAATTTCTCTTGGAAAGCCGCCGAAGGGATTGCTGTCAGAGAAGTTACCCGTGAAATGGCATGTCAAAGTTGGTCTTTCGCTTTCAGAGCTATGTTTTGAGAGAAAAACAAATGCATCGGATTCAGGGTAGAGGTCGTCTAGGTTGTCCATATGAAGAAGCGTACGATCGTGGGATAGATAGAGTCTAAGATTTTTGAAAGTGTAGGATTCGAAATTTGCGTAGTTGCTGGTCTTGTTGTTGTTGCGACTCATGCGAGCGAATTTCTGTGGACAATTCAGGCTACTCAGTTCCTGGCTTTTGTTTGTTAAACTAATTTCATCTTTCTCGTCTTTAGAAAAGCCAATATCATCAATTAAGCATTGTGCCATAGTAAGACTTGCAGGGTCCTTATGCGACGCGACAAGTGTATACTGACCATCCATCTGAGCCACGAATCAGCCGGTGAGCTAAGTAAATTTATAAATTGCGCCATGCTAATGCCTATTGAATCAAGTTAATGAGCGATAAGCTTAAAGAAAAAGATGAGGATATCAGTAATCTTGATGAGATTTTTGATGATAATAGGGATAATTTTGATAAATCTTCAGAGAGTGGTGAACCTGCCGTTACTGACTCCAGGCCTTTGGAAGATAACCGTGAGAATGACTACGGTCAGCCAATAGTCCAGGAAGACAGCTCGCCTGAGCCCGAAGAAAGCAGTGATCGGGAAGTACAAGAAGAAGGGGCAGGAGAAGAAGAAAAAAAAGAAAAGGAAGATAGACTTGGTACAACTTCACGGGGAGAGGATGACTCAACTACCTCTACTACCGATGATACTGCCAGGACTGCTTCCACTGGAGTTCCCGTGTCTGCTGGCGATCGCTCTCAAAGTTCTTCGTCTAGTGCTGCTCTTGTTCCACCCTCACCCGTCCCTGATTCAAAATTCTATGCAATAAGGACAACAGGCGGCCAAGAGCGGGTCGTAGCCAATGTTTTGCAAAATAAGATCAAGTCAAAGAATATTGGAATTTACTCTATTCTCTTGCTTGAAAATTTCAAAGGGTATATCGTTGTTGAGGCACCCGATGCGAATGTTGCATTTCAGGCTTTGGCGGGGGTACGCCATATCAGAGGACAAATACGAGGGGAGCTCCCTTTCAGAGATATCGAAGGATACCTCGTCAAAAAGCCAGTTGTTACTGAGCTAGCTATCGATGATACGGTCGAAGTAATAGGCGGACCATTTAAAGCCATGAAAGCAAAGATAACCAGAGTAGACTATGAAAAACAGGAAGCAACAGTTGTTCTACTTGATTCTCCATACCAGATTCCTGTGACAGTTGATGCGAATTACCTCAAAAAGTCCTCTCACTAGGAACACTATGCGAGTATCCGTTTCTTTTCTACTGACTCGGGACACTGCACCGTGTTCGTTAAAGTTCTTCCGTCTTGAGTCTAATGGAATCAGTCCCTAGAAGCTCTTCTGATTATACCTAACGTCTCTACCTAACGAGTCTAAAACCTTTACAAATTTGAAACTCAAAAATGTGCTAATGATTATATTGACTTCCTTGAAATCTCACCTAGACAACCATCTCCAATTGCACCGAGCCTAGGCATAAAATATCCATCCTGATATATTCATTGTTTAACTATTTTGCCCGTTTGCTATTTTTCATTATTGTTGGTGCTGCAGCCAGTTCTCTTTTTGTTGTTTGGTTTCCAAGTCTTTCGTTGGTCTTGTCTTTTTTTGTTTTTGTGGGTGCTTCATAAACTAATGCGACCACATTTATATTTGGATCACTTGGCGTTTTCTTGTTATATGACAGAAAAAAAGTCGATTTCTGCCTTGGTCACTGGCGGTGAGGCCAGCGCAGGACCCCCATTGGGACCTGCCCTAGGTCCGATGGGGATAAACGTACTCCAAGTCGTCAACACGATCAACGATAAAACTAAGGATTTCTCTGGTATGAAAGTACCAGTTAAGGTGGAGGTGGACCCTGATACAAAGAAGTTTACGGTAGAAGTAGGGGTTCCCCCCACAGCAGCCCTAATAAATAAAGAAGCAGGAGTGGAGAAGGGTTCTGGAGCGGCAGGGACCACGTTTGCAGGAAATATTGGAATTGAGAGTGCCATTAGAATAGCAAAAATGAAAATTGATAGCTCTTATGCCAAAGATATAAAGGGCGCTGTCAAAGAGGTAGTAGGAACCTGTCTTAGTCTAGGGATGCAAGTAGAAAACAAGCACCCTAAGAAGGTTTATGACGATATCAAGGCCGGAAAATATGACGAAGCCATGCAGAAAGTTTAAAATATCCCAAACTATTTAATTTATTTTATAAATTTTAAAGGTGAAATGAGTATGTCTCTTCAAGCACAACAAGGTAGTGCTGGCGGAATGCCAGTGCTGATTTTAAAGGAAGGCGCAAGTCAAACAAAAGGCAGAGACGCACAAAAGAACAACATAACTGCGGCGAAGCTCATCTCTGAAATTGTTCGTACAAGTCTAGGACCCAGAGGCATGGACAAAATGCTCGTGGACAGTCTAGGTGATGTGACAATAACAAATGATGGTGCAACGATTCTCAAAGAAATTGATGTCCAACATCCTGCAGCCAAAATGATGGTAGAAATTAGCAAGGCGACCGATAATGAGGTAGGTGACGGAACCACTTCGGTGGTCTTGTTGGCAGGAGCTTTGATAGAAAAGGCAGAAGACCTGATAACAAAAGATGTTCATCCAACAATAATAGTAGATGGATATCGAAAAAGCGCAACAAAAGCAATAGAGGTTCTTAACAGCATTGCCCAGAAGATTGATCCAAATGACAAAGAACAACTAACAAGAATTGCAAAAACGGCATTGCAGACTAAACTTATTTCAAGAGAGGCTGATGCAGTCTCACAAATAGTGGTCAACTCTGTGCTTCAAGTCTCCGAACCCAATCCTGATGGGAATGGCTATAGAGTTGATCTTGACGATATTAAGGTAGAGAAGAAGGCGGGAGGATCCCTGGCTGACACCAAAATGATCAAGGGCATCGTACTTGACAAAGAAGTAGTCCACGGCGGAATGCCAAAACGAGTAGAAAAGGCAAAAATAGCGCTTGTAAACTCGGCTCTTGAGATCGAAAAAACAGAGTTTGATGCCAAGATTAACATAAACTCTCCTGACCAGATGAATATGTTCCTGGAAGAAGAAAACAGAATGCTCAAGGGGATGGTCGACAAGATAGTAGCAACAGGTGCCAATGTAGTTATTTGTCAAAAGGGAATCGACGACATTGCACAACACTATCTGGCAAAAGAAGGCATTCTCACTGTTCGCTGAGTGAAGGAAAGCGACATGACCAAGCTTGCACGTGCAACAACTGCAAGAATAGTTAACAATCTAGAAGATCTATCAGGCAAAGATTTGGGTGCCGCAGACCTAGTGGAAGAGCGTAAAGTGGAAACTGACAAATGGGTCTTTATCGAAGGAGCCAAACATCCAAAATCTGTTACAATACTCATAAGAGGAGGATCTCAAAGAGTCGTTGACGAAGCTGACCGTTCTGTTCATGACGCACTGATGGTAGTGAAAGATGTCCTGGAAAAACCAGCAATAGTAGCTGGCGGAGGCGCCCCTGAATCGTTCGTGGCTGGCAAAGTAAGGGAATGGGCAAACACGTTGTCTGGTCGCGAACAACTGGCAGCAGAAAAGTTTGCTGAAGCAATGGAGGCAATACCTCTAACATTAGCTGAAAATGCAGGGATGGATCCGATCGACACAATCACGGAGCTCAGAGCAAGACAAGGCAAAGGTTCCAAATGGACCGGAGTCGACGTAAAAAACGCCAAGATTACAGACGTGTCAAAGTTGGATATTGTAGAGCCAGTCAGCGTAAAAGAGCAGATAGTAAAATCGGCAACAGAAGCAGCATCTATGATACTTAGGATAGACGATGTCATTGCCTCAAGCAAATCCGCTGGCGGACCACCAGGTGGTGGAATGCCTCCAGGTGCCGGTGGCATGGGTGGCATGGGTGGCATGGGCGGTGGCGGAATGGACTACTAGCCAAGCCAACATTCAGAATAGTAGACAGTAAACCTAACAACTAAGACAAGGACTTACAAGACCCTAGTGCCAGAAGGTCACAAATCCCTTTTTCTTTTATTTTATTTTGTTTTTTTAGCTTCTTTTGGTTAATTTTGATTATTTATTTTCTGGAGTGGAGGCGCAGCAACTTAATCTAAGCTGTAACTTGGCATGAGCAATCACTGATGTTAGTCCCCCACTTATTTACTCATTCATTGATTTAGTTTTGCGCTTCAGTTTTTTGGATTCTCCCTTAAGTTCTTCATTAATTACTTCCTTAACCCAACTCCCTGTTTGACTAAGAGTCAAAAGTTTGTTCATATAATCTCTCTTGGAAATTCCGCCGTACGCATGAACCCATAAATCATACTGTTTTTGAAGACTATCGTAGGCCTGACTGTGATATATGCAGTATTTTTTATCTTTTGCAACCGTATGTCTATAGCAGGCAATACATTTATTGTGTTTTTTATGACCTGCATCCATATCTCTGTGAGACGATATTTTTCTTGGCTATATTTTTATTAATTTGCGATCATCCCTTAAAGATATCGACTCAATAAAGATAATATTTACGACCCACAGATTGTCTTACACAGCCAAGAATGAAAAAGATTGAGGCAATTATAAGAGCTGAACGGATGCCGCTTGTGAAGCAACACTTACGAGAAATAGGAATAGGAGGAATGACGGTTTCGACAGTTTCAGGATGGAGCAGAGAGAGAGAGCTTCATCTTCAATGGAGGGGAAGCCCGGTCTCCTACGACTTGATTCCTAAGACAAAATTTGAGGCGATAGTTTCCGACGACAAGGTGGAAGAGGTAATACGAGCAATAGTGGAACATGCAAGAACGGGAGAACATGGAGATGGTGTCATATTTGTGTCAGCTGTAGAAAGGGCTGTCAATATAACTACTCTGAACCGTGACGAGAAAGGGATCTGAAAAACTATTAATTCCTCCGTGAGGATACGAAGACTTAACATAGCTCCATGGTTTCACTGACGGTTTCTGTCTACTTCTCAAAATAGGTCAGCGCCATTCTCCACATTTATATGGCTGATCTGAAGAACCCTGGCGCTATGAACGCAGAGGCCTTTGTGGGAGCTTGTCTCACAGGAGGCGCTTTGTTGTTAGGAATTTTAGGGGTTCAGCTCCTTAAATCACGCAAGGCCACGAGAAGAAGAAGAAATCTTGGAAGAAGAATTAACTAGATTAATGAATTATTATGGCTTTCCCTATAACCTTATCAGTCTTTCTTCTTACATTGACTGTACATGTAGGCTAACGGGATTTGGTAGGGTTTTAGAGGATCTGATTTCATGCCACGGTCCAAGGTTTGCAGGAAAAATACAGTCCAACCAATTGCTGTTGAGAGTAT
>JALZGI010000177.1 GCA_030861105.1 Thermoproteota archaeon | reverse complement strand
GTTGTATCTTGAATCGGGTATTCAAATAAGGCACGTGAAGAATTTGCCACCAATGAGTTTTGGTGTGTCAGATAAAGAAATAGCAGTAACAATAGAAAATATGGAAGGGGGTAAGCCAATTCGTAGTCTCTTACTAAGTAACGAACCTCTTTATCTGAAACATTTTTCTTCTACCTTTGAAGGATTATGGAGAGATGGTACGGATGTTACAGATCGAATTAGAGAAATTGAACAAGGAATCGAATCTTCTGATATAGAGATTATCGAAAATCCAAGAGAAGCACTAAAGCGTGCACAACAAATTATAAGGTCAGCAAAACATGAAGTTCTGAGAATATATCCATCTCTTAATGCATTTCATCGCCACGTACGCATAGGTGTGATAGATTTGCTTCGAGAGGTACTGAGAAATGGTGCAAAGGTGAGGATATTAATACCTGCTGATGAGGAACAAATTTCACAGATATTAGATAAAGTAACTGTAGAGTTATTTCAACTCGAAATTAGGAGCATAGACAAGAGTCTACAGACCCAAATGGGTGTTCTGGTGGTCGATAGAAAAGAATCTCTAATTGTTGAGTTAAGAGATGATACCAAGGAGAATTATTACGATGCTGCTGGATTGGCAGCATACTCCAATAGTAAACCTATTGCTTTATCATATGTCTCTATATTTGAAAGCCTTTGGAAGCAGGGAGAATTGTATGAACAATTAAAAACCTATAATATGATGCAAAGAGACTTTATCAATATAGCAGCTCACGAATTAAGAACACCCATCCAACCAATACTGGGGTTATCTCAGGTTGTCAGTCCTAAAGTAGGAGAAGAAGAGCGAGAACATATGAGAGTTATTATAAGAAATGCAAAAAGGCTGCAAAGACTAACAGAGAATATTTTGGATGTTACAAAAATCGATAACCATTCACTGAACCTACACAAGGAAAAATTTAACTTAGTCGATTTAATATCGAAGATCGTACAAGATTATAGAAACCAGATTAATAGCCCCAATCTACGAGTAGTTTGTCAGTTTGAAGAAAAACAAGAAGGCAAGAACGAGACCATTTTTGTACTCGCAGATAAATCTAGGCTCATTCAGGTTATTTCTAATCTTTTAAGTAACGCTATTAAGTTTACAAAGGAAGGCATTATTAGTGTTAATGTAGAAAAAAGAGTTAAGGAAAAGGAAAAAGGCATCAAACAAGAAGATGCTATCATTGCGGTAAGGGATATGGGTGTTGGAATAGACTCTAAATTATTGGACAGGTTGTTCTCGAAATTCGCTACAAAATCCTTTGAAGGAACAGGACTAGGTCTTTTTATTTCTAAAAGTATTGTAGAAGCACATGGAGGTAGAATATGGGCTGAAAATAATTCTGATGGAAAAGGGGCCACTTTCATATTTACTCTTCCGCTATACCGAATCAGTAAATTAATTGACGTGATGGAATAGTTAAGTGAAGGCAAAAGTTCTAGTAGTAGATGATGAACCTGATGTTACATATACTTTAAAAGCCACATTGGAGGCAACTGGTTTCTTTGACATTTATATGTTCAATGAACCTAGTCTTGCATTATCAAATTTTAGACCTAATACATATGATCTTGTAATTCTTGATATTAGAATGCCGCAAATGAATGGATTTGAGTTACTAAATGAGATTAAAAAAATAGATGAAAATGTGAAGGTATGCTTTCTAACAGCTGTAAGTGAATTAACAGAATATAAGACATCTATAAAGAAGATACTTCCTGCATTAGATGAAAATTATATTATTAGGAAACCAATTGACAATATAGAATTAGTTAGACAGTTAAACCAGATATTAAATCCTCGCTCCAAATCAGGTTAATGAATAAATATATATTTGATAAAAAATTGAGGAAGGTATAGCCGAAGATATATACGGCAAGCGATAGACGGGACGAGATTTTCTATGGAATAAAGAGTCAATAATAACTTTGTTAGGAAAATTGAAAATTATAGCACCTATTATTGGGCATAATGTTAATTGGAATCAAATAGTTGAGACAAAACTTTCAACTTGTTGTTAAGCATAATTGTGTACTATCGCAATAGGTGACATCATGTCCATTATCATATTCAAGAAGGAGGTGAATCTTGTTTGTAGATGATGATGACCTAACCCGATATAATGAAACAATAGAGGAATTTGACTATGTAAAGACTGCATACATGAAGACTGGATACAGGTAAATAGTAAAAGACTAAGAGCCAACAAAAAAAAGAAAAAGATTGGAAAACCTATTCTTCGCCTGAGATCTTTGCTGCTTGAGAAGATATCTAAGGGATCATCTGTTATCCATTCTGCCATGAGATGATTCTGTATGACTGGAAGGAGAATACATTCTCAGTTGTTGGACGAATTAAACAAATTAGAAAGAGGTATAGAGTCAGAATTTTAAGTGATTTCAAATACACTGAACAAGCAGTGACAAATACTTCTTCAATTTAGTACAATCCGTAAAGAAAGAAGCATCAACCTGATCCCTAGTACCAGAGGGACATAGGAATATTTCAGAAGTGAGACTTAAAATAGAAGTAGAAATAGAAACAAAGCGTCCTGTAACTATGCAATATAATAGATTCATAGCAATTATGATTTCTGAAATACAGAAATAGGTTTCTTTTATACAAATTTAAACTCATATTTGGGTTGGCTGAAATAAGTTAGAGAATATTGTCTTGGAATGCTTTAGTATTTTTCAGATGTATTATAGACAAGGCAAAAGGTCTCACACAGGCCGCAGGAGTGCCTTAGACTCAACTGCCGCTACCAGGAGTGTTGTTTCTCCCTGCGGCTTTATATGGAGCCTTGATCAAATGGATGAGATCATGCCCCTTCAAATACTCAGTCGATTAGCGAATCCTATGGCAAAAACAACTACAATTAACATAAGCCTTGGAATATCTGTGCCTGCAATCGGAACATATTAGACCTTCACCTTCAATGTATTCAAGTCTCATTACTATAACTTAAGACCTAGTTTGGTTTTTAAAATCTTCCCAAAACCCTATTTTTTAGGGCCAAATTAGATAAAAAATTTCATTATTATAGTCAAATAATAACAAGTACGCATAATTTTTATTCGCTTGTTGTAATCAGTTAATAATCGTTGTTATAATATTCTGAGGTAGGATTGAACCATGAGTGATATAACCTCTTTCTCTAGAACCTTTCCAATAAGAACCTTCAATTTATCATACTTACCTATCTATTTCCTCAATATCCTCTTCCTAAATTCTGCTCTTTCCTTCATCTGTTCTTCCTGTGCTTTTGCCAATCTCTCATAAAAATCAGAATTAATTAGTCGATGTATTATTTCACCTAGATCAAATATCACTTTCAGTTTATCTGGATCTTTTGTTGGTAGATTACAGAGTTCTTCGTATGTAAGCCCTAGATAAATCGCCACTTCGGTTGCAGCATTAAATTCCATGGATGCAAGACTTCCTAATAATTTTGACTTATCGCTAATCGTTGTTCTAGCCTGCGATGGCCTGAGTAAAAATCTCACAAATTGATCAGTAAATGAAACATTCACTTCATGCTCATTTGGATGACATATTATGTTAGATGTGAGTGCTACAGGCATAACAACTTCATTGTAATTTCTCTCCCTGTAGTTTAGCAATCCTTCGTTATCCCTTTCAGCCCAATTAATTTTGAATTGTCGATATTCTCGGAATTTTTTTATGAGTTTATTCTCCTTTTCATCAATTTTTGTTGGTATCGGTGGTATTGTCGTTATCAAATGATTATGTCAATATATTATATTATGATATGCAATTATTAATAATGACTTTACACAAATAAAATCTTTTATAGAATATCCCATTATTATCTGCCATTGACTCTAGATGGTCTTATACAACAAATAGAAAATAAGCAAGATTTCTTTTAAAGCCGCCAATGAGTTATCAACGATGAGAGGTGCAACTGCAGCACCTTATCAAATAATAGCTAGTGGCAGCAACAAGGTTTCTTTTCAAGTTAATACATATAAAGATCCTCTCTTGGCTCTCAGAATTTAAACCTGACTATTATGATTAGTCTGCTCGGCTAAGAGTTAAAAGGGACCGATTTATACATTCATGTAATGGGCGTGCTAGGACAAGAAGTGCCCTTGAAGGATGCAAAAAAGCTCAGATTAATGGAAATAATCAAGGAAACAGGCATCATTTTTAGACATGTAAAGTTATTTTCAGAAATTGAATCTGAGTACTATTATGATATTAAAAATGTAGAGTTTCGACCTGAAGGACTACATTTACTTGGAGACCTCTTGATAGAAGAAATAGCTAAGTATGGGGCAAAATCAGTTGGCGGACTAGAAATGGGTGCTGTTTCATTAGCTACAGCGGTTGTAATCAAAAGCACTTGGGATGGTAGATATGATGTGGGATTAAATGGGTTCTTCATAAGAAAGGAATCTAAACAATATGGATTAGAAAAGAGGATTGAAGGGAATGTAAAAGAACCAGTTGTAATAATAGACGATGTATTAACATCAGGTAAAAGTGTAATGGGGGCGATAGAAGCAGTAAATAATGAAGGATATACTGTTAAAGGGGTTGTATTTGTGATAGATAGGCAAGAAGGTTTAGGAGAAGGAAGGCCAAATCTGTTAAAACAAAATAACATTAAGTATTCTTCATTGTTCACACACTCTGATTTCAAATCTTTCATAGAAGAAAGGCTAAGAAGAATTAACAAACCCAACCAGACTGATGAGTAGACATAGGGGAAGTCTAGTATCAATAGCTTAAGCTTGTAAGGAATATCCACAAGTAACAGAGTGTTCAAAGAAACAGGCTTCTTATCATATAGGCCAAACCAATCATTCCACTCTTATTTCGCCATTCAGGGAGTATGATTTGCTGAGCTTAATCATCTGGGGAGCAGCAATAGAGAATCAATGGTATAAATGATGCCAATCTATGCACTTTATTTGTCCTGGTATGCTATTGTCTCCAAAGAGACTTTCCAAGTATCTTCAATACATTTTAAGTGGACAGGATTTAACCCTTTGACCTATTCATATGGTAATGGTTCTGATATAGCTTGGAGTCGTGATCCTATCTCACTTAAATCCATCCCGTTGGCTGTCCAAATCACTAGCGTTTGCTCATCTCCAGTGTCTGATTGTCCACCACGTAAGTCTTTGAAGTTATGCATACTATCTATTCCAAAACCAGCATTTCTTATAGTTGAAGCTATATCTTGAATATCCATAGAAGGTACCATTAGAAC
>JALZGI010000175.1 GCA_030861105.1 Thermoproteota archaeon | reverse complement strand
TATCTACTCAACCCATCCTCCAAGAGAAGATCCAGGCCGAACATTCGCGTCGGTGTTGTAATTGTAAAGAGCAATCTTCTTAGCAAATGGATAGGTGTAGCGGGAGATGCTATAGCGCTATTACCATTCATGCTGGTATAGAGGTATGGGTTTTGGATATGCTAATGTTGGTGGTCTACGTGGGATCTCTATGATAATCTATTTTATTTGGGTTGGAATTCTAAGTGGTATTATGTGGGGAAAATCAATTGCAGCAATGAGAAAATTTGAGGACTTATACCATTAGTAGCGTGTATTTCTTTAGCTGAATATAACACGGTACTTCTACACGATACTTCTACGGTATAACTTCAGGATAACAAACAAAAAAGTATGAAAATAGTTCTAACTCTTCTTTGCATAGTCCTTTAATCCTGTAAAGTCGATTGCAACTACAGGCTCATTTCCAACAACCCATGCATTATGCCCAGGTGGAATTATACCAGTGTCTCCTGGACCAAACTCTTCTTCAGATCCATCATCCATAGCCACTTTCAATCGCCCTGAAATAATATACTGTGTATGTGGTGCCTCGCAGCTATTGGTTTTGACTAATGGTTTTACACATTTCTCCCAACTCCATCCAGGTTCAAATAGTGCTCTACCAATAGTAACATCCCCCAAGTTAGCAACATCAATCTTTCCTTTCTCAAATGTTCGCGTCTCATCTGGTGATGAATTTAGACTTTTCTTTTGCATTTTTGATGCCGATGCCATTTGCCTTAAAGTAATAGTAGTCTGATTATAAGGGTTACTCATGAAACTAATTTAGGTATAGGATGATGCCCCTCCAAAATCAGCAAAGACTTAGAATGGTAATTTTGCTTTTGGCAGATATTTCTCTACCTCATCACTCAGAAGAGCCGTTACTATAAAACAAGATACGCTAAGACTTCCTTAAAACGCATAATATCTTTTTAGATCAGCATAGTCTGATAAGCATGTTCTTAGCACAATAATATACATAATCATTGTGACTGTGACTATCATAATAATTATTGCTCTCCTGAAGTTCTTATTCCAGCTCTTCTTCATCGCTCCTATAGGAATAGATGCTTCTGATATTGAAATATTCAATAGACTCTCTCTTGCTTTGCAGTCAACGGGCACAGGATATCAATCCCTGTTGAATAATTTATGGCTCGTGATACACTCCAAACTTAGATAGAAGATTGACGAAGCTTCAAGTAAAAAAATAGCATCAATGTTAACTTTTTCTTTCTTCCTTCCATCTAAAGATGAAGTTAAGCAATAATGGCAATAGAAAACCTAGGTGTAACTATTAAATGAAATCTCACATCTCACTATTAACGAGCTTACAGTGCAAATTCATCAATAGTGAGATCGAGTGGATGCCGGCTTACTAAATCCAAATGCTTTCCTAGGAATGCGTTAAATGTGTCTATTTACGATAGCAGTGCACTAATCTTTTCGACAAGATGTTCTTTAGAAACTGGTTTTCTTATGATATCTCCGGGTTTTAAATCTGGGAATAGGCTCGTTATTTCTTCAGATGCTTCTAGTGCAGATAAAAAAAGTATTTTTGTGTTTTTATCTATGGCCTTCAAGCGATGATATAGTTGTAGACCATTAAGACTGGGCATACGAATATCTAAGATTACCAAATCATAATAGGATTTATCTGCATGGATAAAATGCAAAAGTGCTTCATGTGGATTGGAAAAGGTTTCAACATTATATCCTTCACCATACAACATTGAATCATAGGTGAGCAATATGTCCTGCTCGTCGTCTACTATCATGATATTATGAGAATTCTTTTGTTCAAATCCTAATTGCCGACTGGCAAAAGAATTCTTATTTCTATCATTATTTGCTATGATTGAGTATACCGGATATGAAATATGTTCTTGATTATCTCCCTTATTCCAAATATATTCTCCTATTTGTCGTAAGTCATAGTACTTGGCATAATCAAAAGTCCGTGAATCTGAAAGGACTCTTTTTAGAATTTGGTACAAATTGTGACCTATTACTAGGCCATTAACTGTGGCTTTGGCATTAATCTTAGAACACAGATTCATAGCCGAACCAAACAAGTCCTCTGCGCCACCTGACGCTACGGTTTCTGCTACTTCAACATTACCATAATCAACGCTTATTCTATAGTTAACACTAGCAGGTATTCTTTCCTCCTGCATCATTGTATTAATATTGTGACGAGCTGCCATTGCAGTTATACCAAATCCTATGACATCACTAAAGGCAGCGTTATCACCTATGTCTGCTGTTTTAGGAAAATAGCTTATCAGACCATCGCCCACATTTTTAATTATTTTGGCATCAAAACCTTTTACAATTGAAGCCATAGTATTAAAAAATATTGAATAATACTTTCTAGCCCTGTCTGAACTAACAATTTGAATTCTGCCTGTAAAATCTGTTGGCTCCGACAGTTTAACAAATGACACACAGAAACTATCTGAGCGAGTAAAGCAAATCTCCTCAGAGGGAAAGTTCAATTCTTATTATGATCCTCCGATGAGTATAATATCCTTCCTTCCTGTGTCCATATTAAATCTAGTAATAATCGTCCTGGTTTTAATTAAGTTTTTTTTATAATGTATAGTTAGCTATAGACAACATTAATTATAAGTAGACAGTAAGCATTATTATTTACTCTGCAGTGAATATGAATTTTCTTAAAAATATCATTAGAGGGGATAAAAGACTTTTTGCTAGGGAAAAGACAAAGAAACTAGCCATTGTTTCAATTATACTAATTCTCGTAATATCGTATAGCATATTTTTTTATTTACAAACCATTACCGAAAACAATATCAAAAGCAGCCTCATTGAACAGCAAAGAGAGCGACAGATAGAATCTACAAGAGCTATTTCTCAAAATATTGGCTCAGACCTTGATTCAATTATGGCA
>JALZGI010000171.1 GCA_030861105.1 Thermoproteota archaeon | reverse complement strand
TTCGAGGGCTCCAAAAAGGTCTTCTGGGAGGTTTTGTAGACGATAGAATTTTTCTTTCAGAGTGCCGAATCATACCTACTATTAAAAATGAGGCTAAGATGAGTTCAGCTAAATTTAGGTTGATGATAAAGCCATTGCAGCCTATTTACTAGGAGTCAAGACTCACTTTTTCCCTTTTAAGTTCAGTCAAATTGCCGTCAAATCTCCGTCAAATAGCCGCCATATTCTGGTCGAATAGCAGTCAAAATGTCGTCAAATCGGCCTCAATCACCCATACTATATGAGAAAAAATTAGCAAGACCGCACATTCTCCAATGTTATAAATAAAGAGACTGTATGGTCATGGTTAAAGATGGGCAGAAAAATACCCGGACCAATAAGAGTCCAGGTCATCAGACTATGGCTTGATGGCAAATCCAGAGATAATATAGCTGAAGAATTAGATATAAGTGCAGGTGCTGTAAGCAGCATAATTGAGGATTCTAGGAGAAATGATCCCCAATTTGATTTACTACGAGGGGTTGCCGTAAAAATAAAAAATCAAAATATTGATGTAGAATCTTTTGCTCCTCTAGTTAGGCTATATGAAGTTCTTAAAGAAAAAGAATTGCTTACAGGAATTACTGGAAAAGCATCACTCCAGCTGATGCAAGATAGAATGGAGGCAATGATAGTAGCCTTAGAGGTATTTTGCTTTAAAAAAGAGCAAATATCTATTGAAGATTTTGTTAGCCTCGTGACTAATATGTACGCCACAGCTGACAAACTAGGTATTCCACTTGACAGATTTCCTGCCTATGAAAAGAAATTAAAAGATAGGATTGAAGCGCTGAAAAGAGAATTGGATGATTTAGAAGCAAAGAAGCAAAATGCACTTAGGGACAATGAAGTGACCTTTGAACAACTTCAAGAATATAATGCTAATAAACCGTTCATCCAACAGTTTCGAAGGTTTGAACAACAAGTAGCGGCAAAAGATGAGGAAATAAGCAAAGTCAGGGGAGAATTAGAGACAGAAATATTGTTCAACACCTTGGTGAACGACAAACATGGAACGTTTCCGAAGACGAGATCAATGAGGCCAGCGTAGAACTTGGCCTTAGTCGAGTTTACAATATCGATAATAATCCACATTTAGAAGTTAGAGATCTGAAGAATTGGGTAATGGACATTTTTTACCATCCGAGCAAGTATGTAGAACAACTTAGGCAGATAAGAGATATCTACAATTCACAACACAATCAAGAACAGGAAGAATGAACTAAGAAAGGATATCATTTACAGATATAGTCAGGATTTTCTCGCAGTTCTCAACAATGAATTAGTAGAGACACGTCATACTTAGCGATTGTTGACAACGCTGCTTATATCCATTCAATTTTTGTCGAGCTGCTTCCAATATTCCTGCTGTCATAATGACTAACAAGAACATGACATTTAATGTGGATACTACCGGATTCTTACTATCGATAGCTAAATGATGCTAATAATAAAACTCCTATGTCGAAAGTCAACCTTATCTTTGCCCTTCTAAACATTATTGTTAGGTTGATTATACTGTCAAGAGCCTTGTGCTAGCTCTTTGTTTATACGTCTTATCAAGTCCTCAATTTCAACTGGTTTTTGAATATAACACTCTATTTCTAATAGGGGAAATATTCTTCGCGCATATTCATAATCTAGATAAGTAGCAGTCATAAAGCATATCTTAACCTTACCATCTATCTTTTTTATTTCATCATATAGTTCATGGCCGTACATTTTTGGCATTTTAAAGTCAAGGATTACCAAGTCATACAGCCCAGGCTTAAAAGAAGATAATGCAAGTTCAGGATCATTAAAGGTGTCGACTGAGTACAAACCGCTGTCTTCTAGACCTGTCTTTATTGTTACGGTAATATCGGAATTATCGTCTACTGCCAAAATCCTTTTTTTGCCATTTTGGCTCAAGGCATCTCAATTATTGTAAACTGTATATAAGATATTATTGGTTATGCTGTGTTTTTAATATTTACGAGGGGTTATCATATATAGATAAACTTACGTCTGAGTATCCCAATAACGCATCATATCATGGGTTCTAGAGAAGGAAGATATAGTCCCTATCCTTGTCGTGAATGAATAGTGAATTCATTATCGCAATAATACAATTTTAAAATCGATTTTTTGGTAATTTTCCTGAATATTGGAAGTGCGTACTACCGGTATGCGTTAGTTATTCTGCTACACTTGGATCAATATTTGAAAAACCTACTTTTGAGGCACCTAATCTACCAATAATATCTTGCCAAAATTAAATGGGTAACATTAGTACCCACATTCTTGGTTCATATGTTAAGCCATAGTCTTTCATAATCATAGAACTATCGAAAATAAACTTATTAAGTGTCATACAATCCAATTTGAAATGTATCTCAAACAGAATTAGTCACGTCCTTATTTTGGGACTTCTATTAGTTGTGGTATTTTCAAGTAATTGTCCGTTATCATATTCTCAGGAGAGACAGAAGATAACACTTAATGCCATTCTCGAAGACCAAGGCGATCCTGAAAGATGGAATTCCCTACTGCAGCATTCAATTCAGGAATTAAATGCAAAGCATCCAGATTTGGATGTTAGCATAAATTACACTACGTACCCCTATGACGAGACTAGAGAGCGACTACTTGATGCAATGTCTGAAGGAATTCCTGTTGATATCGTTACTATAGATCAAATTTGGCTTGGAGAATTCGCCCAAAATGGCTTGCTTACGGATCTTACAAACCATACTCAAAAATGGGACAGGTCCTCTGACTGGTATGAAACTCACTGGGATGGAGGAGCATACAAT
>JALZGI010000153.1 GCA_030861105.1 Thermoproteota archaeon | reverse complement strand
GTTGTATTTCACGATTAATTCCTTCGCCTGTATCCTTTATTCTGACAATAACTTCCTCCTCTTGTTTACTACCATTTTTTTTCCTTTCTGCAGAGACAGATATAACTCCCTCTTTCTCTTTTGATGTGAATTTGATAGCGTTGTCCAGGAGGTTGGAAATAACCTGAGTAATTCTATCTCTATCTGCGTCTATTGGCAAAGAATCGTTTACATCCCTTTTGAAATTGTATAATAGTTTTATATCTAGATTTTCTTTTTCGATATGACCTACATGATCTTGTATAACATTTGCTATCAGATTATCAAGGTTGAATTGTTCTTTATGTAAATGTAATGTATTGCTGTCTATTCTTGTCACATCTAATATATCATTTGTTAGTCTCTGAAGTCTAATTGCATTTCTTGATATTGCCTGCATCATATCTTCTCTTTTTTCTGGATGTTTCTGAATTAAGTCAGCATATCCTACGATAGCCTGAGTCGGAGTCTTCATTTCATGGCTTGCAATATTGATAAATTCTTTTTGCATCTTATCATGCGTCTTCAGTTGTTCATACAAATCCACTTGTTTCCATAAGCTTCTGAAGATTGAAGTGTAGGACATAACAGTTGGTTTACTATTTGAATAAGTAGCCGGTCCTACAGCTTCTATAAAATCTTCTTTTGTATCATCTGTCTTTTCAAAGACTAGAGATTCTTTTTTGTCGACTACTACGATAGTAACTGTACTTACTGCAGTTTCCTCAGACGAAATATTGATGCTTCGTAAATCAAAATTAAAATCAAAATCTTGCCTCTTTCTCTTTCCTTCTTCTTGAGAGGATAACATGGTATTTTTTAATATGTTGTCAGTGACGTCATTAGTTGGGGTTAGAATCCTTACATTCACACCACGCTCTTTTGCTGCCTGCATTAAGAGTTGTATTATTCCAATACGATGTTCACGTAGAAAAGCATTAACTGTAGGAAGTATCAGGAAAACCTCTTGTTGGGCTGATTTTATCATATCAACGAACAATTTTTGTATGCTTTGTGGATCTTGAATTACATGAGTCTTTTCTAATTCAACTCCTTCTTCAATCTCACTTATCTTATGCTCAGCAGGTATGGCTTTATTCCACAGATTTTCAAACAGATATTGTTGCTGTTCTACAATGCTTTTCACATTGCTGTACACAATTTCTGGATGTGCATGTACTTGTTGCACAATAGCAGAGGACGTATATTCAGTGTCTGTTACTACAAAATTGGTTCTAATTCCATCTATATGCCTGACCTGACCAATTTTCATCAATTCCTTGCAGTGTTTGATATTGTCCTTTTTAATTTCAGTAATATATCTGAACTTTGCGCCGATTTCCAGTACCCTCCTTTCAATAACCTTGTGACTAGTGCTAGTATGAGATATAATATCATCATCACAAATATCTATTGCAGTATATGCACCAGCTATAACCCTTAAAAATAACTTTACTGCGTTCTCAATACCATATGATACCTCAGTTATGGCTGTACCAGTTCTATCAGGTGCATCTGACAACTTAACACATAATATGAAAGATCTAAGATTTTTATCTATCTATAAATCCAATTGCCATAATTGCCGTTTTGGAATATCTGTAGAAGAAGCTATGTCAGCAGGCCTAATTCCCGTAGTGCAGATTTGTTCTACAGCAATATCATTATAGTACTTTTAAACAAGTTGTAGAAATAATAAGTAACTAGAACTGATAGGAAGTAAATATTATAAATTATACCATGAGCGAAAAAATGTCGATAGGACTTAACGGACTGGATCATTATAGTTCTCTATGAGTAAAAGTCTAGGTTAAGTGAGAATCAAGATAGTCATGATAAGGATGCGGTGGAACACAATACACTAGTACGGAGCCCATCTTGGGATGGATGATTTACAACCATTTAATTTACTTGTAACTATCACCGGTAGTAATAGTCCAGAAAGAAAAAAGGTGGGGTAGGATACTACAACTTCTTATTCCTCTTTGCAATCAAATAGGAAGAATAATGTTTCTCATTCTAGTCTTCTTCATCATTTGAATCTGTGTCGCCGGGTTCGTCTTCATCTTCTCCTTCGCCTTCCTCTGATTCTTCTCCTTCGTCATCATTTTCCCCCTCATCGTTATTGCTTACGCCAGCCCCGCTATTACCTTCGATGCTTTCGCCGCTTTGACCCCCGTCGGACTGATCCGATACTGCCGAAAATGTACCTATCTGATCAGATGCCAACTGTAATTGTCGTATTGCTTCAGAATTGTCACCATTGTCTAGTGCCTGAATAGCTTTGATTAAATAATTTCTGATCTGTTGAGATGAGTCCACTGTTTGGGCTTGTGCGTTCAAAGAAGCTACTGTCGCCAGTCCGATCAATGCGATTGCTGCCACTGTGATACTGAATCTCAGGATTGATTTTCTATGAGTCATTGAAGTCCTTTTTCAAGATGAGTGGTAATAAGTAATTTGGTACAAGCACCGAAATGTACTGGGATTTGGCTTACGACTAATCTACATCATTTAGAGACTTGTACCATATACTAGCATTAATAACTGCTATTCCAGAAATAATAGTTGGTGTAGCAATAGCTGTTGCTCTAATACCTCCAGCAGCAGTCACTGGAATAGGAATTGGTTTAGGTTCTTTTGATATTGCATTTAGTGCCTTCTTAATATTGGTTGGCTACAAGAGTTAAGACAACAAAGAGAAAATGATGTCAAAACAGAGATGATTTAATTGTTGACTTCTCTTATATTTCTGATATATCGCTT
>JALZGI010000116.1 GCA_030861105.1 Thermoproteota archaeon | reverse complement strand
TTTACTTTCTATCAGAACACTATCGCAAAACCTTGCACTTTTCAGAATCTGCCATCAAAAAGATGGAAACGCTGGATAATAAGATTTCAAGGGCGGTTGCTATTGCCAGGACCAATGGAACTGTAAGCTTTGCGAACAAGGACTCTCCGCTTATAAAAAAATTTAAGAGACATTTAGAAAATGATTTTGACACCGTAGGCATTATGAGATTACTAGGTGATATAATCGAAAATGGTAAACCTACTGCGGAATTCTTGGAGATTCTAAGAATTGTTGGACTCGAATACTAGGTATCTTATAGAGCAGAACGAATCAGAGTTTTCAGCACTTTGGGCACAAAGACTCAGGCCCTATAAGTGTGCCGAATTGTTCATTAATAAGGACTTTCCTGGAGATTATTTTTTTAACAAAACCAAGATTCTATCTCCTTGCTCCAATGCCCCCCTAGTCATAGCGGAAACAAAGAGATTGTATTTTGCTAATAAACTGGATTGCTTTGTTCATTGTGATGACTCTCATCCATATCAAGGTACCAATACTGCTCTGGAAGAGGCAAACTTTAGCTTCATAGATTATATGCTGATATTTTCATCAAGCCATATTAAACAGGAAGTCACAGAATCTGAGCCAAAATATGATACCGATCCCATGCAAATAGTTGCAGTAGATCAGGCATTACTACCTGTCTGGGTCGACGTGTTTTGCAAAGCATTCGATGCAGAGAACTGGAAACAACGGATAAACACCATAACAAGGACAAGCTACCGCCATTTCGATCTATTTCTGTTGCTGATCAGATCTGATTCGGCTTTCATTCCAGCTGCATGTGCACTACTTTTTAGCAATAATAATGTGACAGGATTGTACTGTCTTGGCACTTTACCGGAGTTTAGAAGAAATGGTCTTGCATCCACCTTTCTAAAGTTCTCGATTTTAATGGCTAGGGATAAGAGGATGAAGTTTTTTTTCGTTCAAACTTTTGCTAGCGGAGGATTCTCCAAAATTTATCATAACGCTGGTCTTAATTTGATATATAAAAAAAGAGTATATGCATTCTATCGAGATAAAAATTAGCGTTCTGATTTACGATCACATCAAGAGGCTATTAGTATTAGCTGGTTTCTTCTTGCCTCATGAGATCAATATAGGCACGAGCATGTCGCTGAACTGCCACGATAGCCTTTAAGATTAATGCTCAACTTTACAGATAAGAGAAGGCATGATAAATATTGGCGCTAGCAAAATGGATTTTTTCCCCACCGAAGACTCAATGGAAAGACTCTCGCTTGAGGTAACAACGTGCACCCTATGTTCACTTGCTCGGACTAGGAATAATGCTGTTGCAGGCGATGGACCCTATCGCGCTGAGATAATGTTCATAGGAGAAGCGCCTGGTCGGAGGGAGGACACAATGGGGAAGCCGTTTGTTGGCTCTGCAGGAAGGGTATTAGATGCTGTACTATCCAAGGCCGGAATATCGAGGTCTGGAGTTTTCATTACTAATGTCGTAAAGTGTAGACCACCTAACAACAGACGTCCCAAAAAGAAGGAGAGTCTGGCCTGCATGCGCTATCTAGAAAGACAGATATTTCTGGTATCACCAAAAATCATATGTATCCTTGGCAGTACTGCTTATCGCTCGCTATTGGGTGGCAAATCGATAATAGCAGACCGAGGCAAGATTGTGGAAAGAGACGGATTATGTTTCTTTCTAACTGTCCATCCTGCCTCTGCTATTTACAACAAGTCTCTCCTCACTGACTTGGAGAATGATATGTCAACTTTAGCAGAGATGACACGTGAGCGCAGGCCCTCAACTAAGAAAGTCGCACAACTTTCCTCCTGAAAAAGTCGCGTTGCAATAACCCCATCGGAAAAGCAGTTGAATCTCTAAGGAAAATTTTCTATTCATAAGACCTCATTTTGATGTTATATTGAAGACCAAAACGGTGTGCCTCATCTCGTATGTGTTTTATTAACATGAGAGCTTCGCTTGTCTGGGGAATTCGAATTGGTTTCTTAAAGGGCTGGGTGTAAACTTCTTCTCTTTCCTTGGCGATCGATATGCATCTGATGTCCAATCCAAGCTTGCGAAGTGCAAACATTGCAGATGCTAGCTGGCCTCTTCCGCCGTCTATGACTATGAGGTCAGGTAACATGTCCTTCTTCTCCATCGAAGAGTAACTTCGGCTCACTATTTCAGACATCATGGCGATATCGTTTTGGCCAAAGACTGTCCTGATCTTGTATTTCCGGTATCCCTCCTTGAAAGGCTTAGCATTGACAAACCTAGAGCGTGACCCCACAGCAAAAGTCGTTCCAAAATTGGATATATCGAAGCAGTCTATTACCCGTGGTATGATACTAAGCTTAAGCTCTTGCTTGAGCTCCAACAACGGGGTGGGGCTTTTTTTCTCATTTGCGAGTCTCAGGTTTCGGAGGACCAAACCCATTATGTCTCTTTTTTCCTTATATTGAGATCCTTCCGTTATTCTAATAATTGTTACCTTGTGTCCACAAAGCTTTTCAAGCGAGGCCTCAATTGTGTCTTTAGCTTCTGGTAATTCGTTTACATAGACGTATCTGGGTATTGAGGGCATTGAAGAGTAATATTGTATTAAAAAGGTTCCGAGAGAATTGTCTCCAACTAGTTCAAAGTCGAATTTTTTCCTGTCCATGATCACTCCGTTTTTGCGTATCAGAGTGATTACGTGAGCGTTCCCATTTACTTCATCTCTGAATATTCCAACATATTCTTCTTCGGAAGCATTCCTGGGACTAAGCCTTTCCATATTTTGCTTGACCCTCAAGTTTTCTAGCCGCTTCAGGGTATCTCGGATCTCTTTTGCCTTTTCGTATTGCTGCAAGGCTGAAGCATTTTTCATATCTTCTTCCATTTGTGTGATAAACTTCTCTACGCTTTTTTTCCCACTTAGAACCTCCTCGAGTAATCCAATGCCTTTGAGATATTGTGATTGGGTCACATTCTTTATACAAGGAGCATCACAATTCTTTATAAAATACTGCAGACAAGGCTTTTTGGGAAGTGTATTGCAGATCCTCACTCTGAAGAGTTTTCTCAGCAATCCTACTGTCAAAAATCTTGAACTTCCCTTAACGAAAGGTCCGTAGATCTTCCCTTTTGGCCCGCTAAATTCTCCTTTACGGTTTCTTCTTGCCACAAGCAACCGGGGGAAGGGTTCTTGTGTTAATTTAAGGTAAGTGTAACGCTGTTGATCCTTTAACTCTATATTGAACAGTGGCCTGTACCTCTTGATAAGATTAGACTCCAGTAGATAGGCTTCTATTTCATTTTCTGTGGTCACAAATTCTATGTCTGAAATTTTAGCAATTAACTTCTGGGTTTTCCATTCGACTCCATGACTGTGGTCCATATTAATGGCCCGCGAGAAGTACGAAAGAACGCGCTTTCTCAAGCTTTTGGCCTTTCCTATGTATATAATGTTCCCCTCCTTGTCCTTCATAAGATAGACGCCGGGATCCGGTGGTACTTCGTTTGGGTCCCTGAACTTTGTCATGGTCGGAATCAGCGGATCTTTGTCCTGAGAAAGGAAAAATGGCACGGTCCCCTTAATCATTTTGTATTACCTGATGAATCTTAAGCTTGGAACTCAAATAGCCGGCTGTATAGCTAGGCGTACATGTAGCCAGATCAGAGGGTGGGCCGGTTACAACCACTCTTCCACCGTCTTCGCCCCCATCGGGTCCTAGGTCTACTATCCAATCAGCGCTTGCAATTACGTCAAGGTTGTGTTCTATGACGATGACGGTGTTTCCCATTTCTACCAACCTATCCAGTATATCTAGCAGCTTCTCAACATCGGCAAAGTGAAGGCCAGTAGTCGGCTCGTCCAGGATATAAAGTGTGCTTCCAGTATCCTTTTTTGACAATTCAGCTGCGAGTTTGATCCTCTGAGCTTCTCCGCCAGACATAGTTGTTGCTGGTTGGCCTAGATGGATATAGCTTAGGCCCACGTCATTCAACGTCTTAAGTTTTCTCTCTATAATGGGTATATCATGGAAGAATGATAGCGCTTCTTCGACTGTCATGGATAGTACCTCTG